>CALWJW010000007.1 GCA_944381095.1 uncultured Clostridia bacterium
TGATTACCGAAGACGACGCTTTTTTTGAAGAAAAACGGCGTCAGGTAAATTCTGCAATAAGTGAGATAGCTGAAAAAATCGGAAAAGGCTCGCAATGCCGGAGAAAAAATAATGAGATTGCTTATAACTGGAGCATGGAAATGCAGTGAAAAAGCCGTCGGGGCGCTTGAAAATGCGGGATATGAAACGGTATTTATGCAGGATGAAAAAAGTGAGATACCGGTTTTCCCGGAAAGCATAGATGCCGTTGTCTGCAACGGTCTGTTTTTATATCACGGAATTGAAAAATTCAGCCGTTTGAAAATTGTACAGCTGACAAGCGCCGGATTTGACCGGATACCAATGGATCAGATTAAGACAAATGGAATAGCTCTTTTCGGAGCCGGAGACGTTTACTCTCATCCGATAGCCGAAACTGTGATCGGCGGGGTGCTTCAACTTTACAGAGAGTTTGAGTTTTTTTCCGAGAACCGGAAAAAGCATTTGTGGGAAAAGAAAAGGACACTCAGACAGCTCGAGGGAAAGAAGATATGCGTAATCGGATGCGGCAGTATAGGAAAGCGCACAGCAAAGCTGTTTTCAGCGTTTGGGTGCTGTGTTTACGGAGTAGACCTGAAAAAGCTGACCGATGAGAACTTTGTGGACATATTCCCGCCGCAAGAAATGAAAGCAGTGCTGGGAAATGCTGATGTGACGGTAGTTACCGTTCCGCTGACGGACGAAAATTACCATTTAATGGATAAGAGCGTTTTTGCCGCCATGAAGCCCGGAAGCATATTCGTAAACGTATCACGCGGCGCGGTTGCTGATGAAGATGCGCTGGCAGAAGCTCTTGAAAAGAGGCTCGGAGGTGCGGTTCTTGACGTTTTCGAAAGAGAGCCTTTAAGTCCGGAAAGCAAGTTATGGGAACTGCCGAACGTGATAATAATTCCTCACTGTGCGTTCATAAGCGACCGTAATCACGAGGAGCTTGAAGCTGTAATATTGAAAAATCTGCTTTCAGTCGTAAAAGTGACAGAAAAGTCAGATAATAAAAGCTGTGATGCAGGACAAGAAAAAATACCGTAACGGAGATACAAATGAATAGAAAAACCGGCGTTATTTTATCCTATGTGCTGATGGCGTTCGAGGTTTTTTCCACACTTATTCTGACGCCGTTCATAATCCGAAGTCTCGGTCAGGCGGAGTACGGAGTTTATAAGCTTGCGCTTAGTCTCAACGCATATCTTTACCTTCTGGATTTAGGAGTGGGGAATACCGCTATCGCGTATATATCCAAATACAGAGCGAACGGAGACAAGCTCTCTGAACGGAAATTCATCGGAATAAGCACTCTGTTTTACGCCGTTATTTCGGTCCTTACTCTGGTGGCAGGACTGCTGTTAACGAAGGCTTTGCCGGAAATATTCGGAGCGGGGCTCAGCGGAGAAGAGGTTAAGCTTGCGCAGGAGCTGTTGAAAATAACGGTGCTTGGTACGGCTTTTGTTCTTCTTACAGCGGTTTACAATAATGCGCTGATAGCGTACGAAAGATTTTTTATTTCAAGAAGCCTGTCGATTTTACAGATACTTCTTAAAATAATATTTGTATTTCTTGCGCTGAAAAACGGAAGCGGAGCTCTGGGTATAGTTAAGGTGAATTTCATATTGACTTTGATATTCAGAGGCGCGGCAACTGTTTACGCAGTGATGCGTATAAAAATTATCCCGAAATTTTCCGGTATAAATACCGGTTTTGTAAAGGAGACCGTGAAATATTCGTCTTTTATACTTTTTCAGATGATAGCGACTCAGATAAATCTGACAGCCGATCAGGTGCTCATAGGAGCGACGGTAGCGTCATCCGCGGTAATTATCGGAGTTTACGGTGTTGCGGCTCAGTTAAGTCAGTATTTTCAAAGTATAGGACAGGTGTTCAGCGGTGTACTGATGCCGGGTGTTGTGAGACTTGTTGAGCGTAACGGCAGTGCTGACGAAATATGTAATGAAATGATAAAGATAGGTCGGATAGTACTGACTGTCTGCGGAATGGTACTGGCGGTGTTTTCCGTGTTCGGAAAACGCTTTATTAACCTTTGGGCGGGAAGTGCAAACACCGGTGCGTATTACGTTTGTCTTTTACTTATGACGGCTTATCTGCTGATAATGACAGAAAATGTGGGAATGCAGGTTTTGTATGCCAAGAACAGCCATAAGGAAATTTCGGTAATCAAACTTTTAATCGTTGTTTTGAATTTGTTTGTCACGCTGCTCCTGATAAAGTGGAATCCGCTCATAGGCGCGGCGCTCGGTACATTTATTGCCTTGATGCTTGGGGATGTCGTACTAACAAACGCAGTATTCGTTAAAAAATTAAAGATATCTCTTATGAAATACTGGCTGGGAGTGACAAAAGGTACGGGGATTTGCCTGGTATTTACAATCGTTTCAGGTTTTGTTTTCAGCATGTTGACCCCGGAAAACTGGTTGGGACTGATCTCCGGATGTATGCTGACAAGTCTGACGTATCTGACGCTAATATGGCTTATAGGTTTTAATGAATATGAAAAAGACCTGCTGAAAAGAGTTTTCAGGCAAAAAAAGAAAAAAAGTTAAGAATAGTGAGCGTCACTTTAAGTAAGACGCTTGGCGGGAATTATAACTTTTGTGAGCAGAGGAATTAAACACCTTAATCTTTGATTATGAAAGGGATAACATGTCAGTATTCAAAAACAAAACGCTCCTGATAACAGGAGGAACCGGTAGCTTTGGGAACGCTGTTGTAAAAAAGTTTTCGGAAAGCGATATAGGAGAGGTAAGGATTTTTTCGCGCGATGAGAAAAAGCAGGAGGACATGAGAAGGGCGGTTATTGCGGAATACCCGGAATTTTCCGACAAAGTAAAGTTTTACATCGGTGACGTCAGAGACAGATCAAGTGTTGAATACGCTATGTACGGCGTCGACTACGTTTTCCACGCCGCGGCGCTGAAACAGGTTCCGTCGTGCGAGTTTTTCCCGATAGAGGCTGTTAAAACCAATATTCTCGGAACGGAAAACGTGATAGATGCGGCTGTCAGAGAAAAGGTAAAGACGGTCATATGCCTGTCAACAGATAAGGCGGCATATCCCGTGAACGCAATGGGAACGTCAAAGGCTATGATGGAAAAAGTCGTGATAGCAAGGGCGAGAAATACCGATCCGGAAACAACTAAGATTTGTTGCACAAGGTACGGAAATGTCCTGTATTCGAGAGGTTCGGTCGTGCCGCTCTGGATCGATCAAATAAAAGCAGGAAAGCCTGTCACCGTAACGGCGCCTGAAATGACAAGGTTTGTAATGACCCTTGAAGAGGCGGTGAGGCTTGTACTGTTTGCATTTACCGACGCAGAAAGCGGAGATATAATGGTACAGAAAGCTCCGGCGTGTACGATAGCGACTCTTTCACGAGCGGTCAGGGAAATATTTTCTCCTGAAACAAAAGAAAAGATCATCGGGATAAGGCACGGAGAAAAAATGTATGAGACGCTTCTGACAAACGAAGAGAGCGCGGGAGCGATAGATATGGGAGAATTTTACAGAGTACCGGCAGACCGCAGAACCCTGAATTACGAAAAATATTTTTCAGCAGGAGATACAGAAAGAAATCTCAAAGCTGAATTTAATTCAGATAATGCCAGACTCCTCTGCGCAGAGCAGGTAAAGGAAAAACTTCTGACTATTCCGGAAATTCGGGCGGAGCTCGGAAACATCGGAGGTACGGCAAAGTGATAATACTTGTAACCGGAGCCGACGGCTTTGTCGGTAAAAATCTTTGCGCAGCGTTAAAAAATATAATGCTTGGCAATGACAGAAGGTTTGATGACGTAAAGATAGATGAAATTATCGGATATGACGTTAAAAGCAATCCTCAGACATTGGAGAGGGTGTGTGAAAAGGCGGATTTTGTGTTTCATCTTGCAGGCGTCAACAGGTCTGAAAACGAAAGTGCATTCAGGGAAGGAAATGTTATTTTTACCGAGCGTCTCATCGGATTGCTTGAAAAATACAAAAACAACTGTCCGGTAATGTATTCGTCTTCTGTAATGGCAGGAGAAAATACAGCTTACGGAAAAACAAAGGAAGAAGCCGAAAATGTCATATTAAGACACGCCGCAAAAACCGGTGCCGCAGTTTATATTTACAGATACGAAAACATATTCGGAAAGTGGTGCAGACCTGACTATAACAGCGTTGTTGCGACATTTTGTCACAGACTTGCAAGAGGGTTGCAAATAACGGTAAATGACAGGGAAAGAGAGCTCAGACTCTGCTATATTGACGACGTTGTAGATGACCTTATCAGACTCCTCAGCAAAAAGTATATCCATACCGCAGGATACTGCAAGGTGGAAACACAGTACAGCCTTACAGTAGGAGGGCTTGCCGGATTGATGTTAAAGATCTCCGAAAACGACCTATGCGAAGATTTACCGCAGTGCGGAGAAAATACGCTTTATTCCAAGCTTTTCAGCACTTATCTTTCGTATCTGCCGCCGGAAAAAGCCGTACTGTCTTACAGAGAAAACCAAGACGCGAGAGGCAGCTTTACCGAGCTTTTCAGGACGGAAAAAAACGGACAGGTATCGCTGAATAAAATAAACCCCGGAGCACGGAAAGGGATGCACTGGCATTCCAAAAAGTGGGAAATATTCGTCGCACTGCGCGGTAATGGTGTTGTAAAGCAGAGAAAGATAAACGAAACAGAAGTTTTTGAGTATACCCTTTCAGAGGATAAAACAGAGGGCGTTTGCGTGCTTCCGGGTTATGTACACAGTATAGAGAATAGTTCGGAGACAGAGGAGCTTGCGGTACTGATTTACGCAAGTGAAAAATTTGACAAAGAGAATCCCGATACATTTACGGAGGATGTCTGATGACTGCTGAAAACAATGAAATAAATTTTCCTGCGTTCAGAAACAACGGCAAGCTGAAGCTTCTTATTATTGTCGGCACACGGCCTGAAATAATCAGACTGTCACAGGTGATAGAAAAATGCAGGGAATACTTTGATTGCCTGTTGGCGCACACCGGGCAGAACTACGATTACGATCTGAACCGGATATTTTTCGATGAACTCGGAATAGGGCTTCCGGATGTGAATCTTGATTGTGCAGGAAACGATCTCGGTGAAACGGTAGGCAGCATAATCAGCAAATCGTACAGACTGATGATAAATTGCAGACCGGATGCTTTACTTATTCTGGGTGACACTAATTCCTGTCTTTCGGCAATATCCGCCAAACGTCTTCACATACCGATTTTTCACATGGAAGCCGGTAATCGCTGCAAAGACGAATGCTTGCCGGAGGAAACAAACAGGCGGATAGTAGACATAATATCAGACGTCAATATAGCTTATTCCGAAAATGCGAGAAGAAACCTTGCGGACTGCGGTCTTCCGCCGGAAAGGACGTTTGTGGTCGGTTCTCCGATGACGGAAGTATTGTCACGCTTCTATGAGAAGATCTTAATGAGTGACATACTTGAACGGGAGGGACTGAAAGAGACCGGATATATGCTTTTATCGGTACACAGAGAAGAGAATATAGATGATGAAAAAAATTTTATAAATATATTCGGTACTCTCAATAAACTTGCCGAAAGGTACGGGATGCCGATTTTGTATTCCTGTCACCCCAGATCGCTGAAACGCCTTAACGAAAGCGGAATTGCTTTGCACCCGGCTATCAGAGTTCATAAGCCGCTTGGATTTATCGATTATAACCGTCTTCAAACAGGAGCTTATGCGGTGATATCGGATTCCGGCACGCTTCCGGAGGAAAGCAGCTTTTATATTTCAAAAGGAAAGCCGATTGCGGCTGTCAGTTTAAGAAGCAGTACAGAAAGACAGGAAGCGATGGACAGCGGTTGTTTTGTACTTTCCGGGGTAGATGAAGAGGGGATAATCAGGTCAGTAGAGCTTGCGGCAGGTATCAGAAAAAGCGGTATATCCGGAAGTCCGGTAACCGATTATGCAGATAAAAATGTTTCGCTGAAAGTAGTAAATATCATCCAGTCTTACACATCGGCAGTAAATAAATATGTCTGGCGAAAATAACCCTCCATACGGCAAAAATGTTCGGTTAAATTAAACCACTGTGCAAAAAATGTCAATATGAAATATACTGACTGTACAGTCAACAAATATTTCTGTTGAAAACAGGCTCACGATCTCTGTTTGAAAATATTCTGGTAAAAATAAAATAACCGCATCTCAGCGGAAACGGTGAATCATTTACTGTCGTACACTGCGGAAAATTGAATATTACGCAATTGAACGAAAAGAAACAATTAACTGTACCGCCAAGACGCGGCTATTTTTGCGTTATTGAATTTCTGAAAATGCCTTAATAATGTGTTTCAGTGGCGGTTTGATAACTTTCAGATTCAAAACAGCAAAAGTACGGATGTAGATTTATCTGTGCTTTTTCTGGTTCTGGGTTTCATGTTCCGATGAAGCAAGCTTTTTTTCTGCGAGTTTCAGTATTCGTCTGTCCTGTTCGTAGTCCAGCTTTTGCAGAGCTTCGTCAATCGGCAACAGCCAGATGCCGTAAACCTCACCCTTCTGAGGTTTAAAAACCCCTTCTGTATAATTGGCAAGAAAATAAAGTGCACTTTTATGTATATAACCGTCGACAAGATAACGGTATTCCGCTCTGAAAGAAGTGTCAAGGGTTACGTCAAGACTTGTTTCTTCTTTTATTTCACGGAGAGCGGTCTGAGCTTCGGTTTCGCCGTATTCCATATGTCCTTTCGGGAAACCGTTATGACCGGAGCGGTTTTGTATTATCAGATAATGGCGTCTTCCGCCGCGGATTTTCCAGACGACAGCCCCACAGGAGCGTTCACTTATATAGCATTTTGTTCGTAGCGTCCTGCGCACGAACTCGCTTTTCCCGGCTGTATATGAACGCCTGTCACAGGCGTATTTTGCGGCGAGAGAGATTTTCAGCTGCATATATTTTTCTCTGACGGAAGCGTCTTTTTTAAGACAGTCGGTAAATGCGATATAAGAATTCCAAAGCGTTTTGCCGTGAATCACGATATGAACGTAAATACTGAGCTTGCTTTTTACAGCTGACAGAAAAATCTGATTTTCTGTATCAGTTTCTCTTTTGTGGCAGTAGCCGAGTTGCGAAAGTTTTTCAAAAAAGCGCGGCACGGCGTCAAAACTCCGGACAGCGACCGCAATATCAATGATCGGACGAGATCTCAGACCCGGGACAGCCGTGCTTCCGATATGAGCTTTATCTACAATGACAGAACCCATAACCGATGACAGCTCACCGAGGACAGTTTTACCGACAGAAATCCATTCATAGGAAAAGGGTACCAGTTTGACCGATTCTTTTTTTTGTTGCGGCATAACCGGACTCCCCCTTTCTGCATAAGATATACGTTCTGTATATTATAGCACAAATTTTGTGCTTTGTCAACAACGGCAGTGAAGCAGTCACTTGATGAAAAATAAAATTAAAAAAATATCGGTAGATAATGAGCAACAATAATGTTACAATCATTAGTGCTTGGTTTGCTTTTGTTAACGGACAGGCGTAATCAAATGAAATGAGGCTCAAAATATGGATCATTTTGTGGAACTGAAAAATGTCAGCAAGGTTTACAGGATGGGCGAGGTGGAAATAACCGCGGTTGACGGTATAGATCTGACTATCGAAAAGGGTGAGTTTGCGGTAATAGTAGGGCCGAGCGGAGCAGGAAAGACCACGGTGCTGAACATACTCGGCGGAATGGATACGGCAAGCAGTGGAGAGGTTTACGTGGACGGCGAGAATGTAGCCGGTTACGGCAGAAAAGAACTTGTAAAATACAGAAGAGAGGATATAGGCTTTGTATTTCAGTTTTATAATCTTATGCAGAATCTTACTGCGCTTGAAAATGTTGAACTTGCCTTGCAGATAAGTAAAAAACCTCTTAATGCCGAAGAAGTGCTCAAAGACGTAGGGTTAGGCGAAAGGATAAGCAATTTCCCGGCGCAGTTATCGGGTGGCGAGCAGCAAAGAGTGGCAATAGCGAGGGCGCTGGCAAAAAATCCGAAGCTGCTGCTCTGTGACGAGCCGACGGGAGCACTCGACTACAAAACCGGAAAATCAATACTGAGACTACTTCAGGAAACCTGCCGTTTAAAGGGAATGACAGTCATAATAATAACTCATAATACGGCGCTGACGCCGATGGCTGACAAGGTCATACATATCAACAGCGGTAAAGTTGTATCTACTGAGATAAACCCGGACCCGATGTCAGTGGAAGATATAGAATGGTGACAGGAGGAGACGCATATGCAGGCGTTACACAAGGATTTTTTGCGTGAACTCCGGAAAAACAAGAGCAGATTTCTATCAGTTTTTCTGATAGTAATGCTGGGTTCGGCATTTTTTTCGGGTATAAGGTCAAGCAAAAGCGATATGCTGATCTCTGCGGATAAATACTACAAAGAATCCGCACTTATGGATTTCAGGATACTCAGCACTCTCGGAATAACTGAGGAAGACCTGACGGCAATAAAAGACACCGAAGGGGTAATGACGGCTTACGGCGGCAAGACTGCCGACGTTCTTCTGGCTGACGACGATACAAAAGCCGCGCGTTTGATAGCTCTGACTGATAAAGTGAACATACCGACTGTGATTACCGGAAATTTGCCGGCATCGGAAGCTGAATGTCTTGTTGACAGTCTGTTTATGGAGGTGAACGGTTATAACATCGGGGATAAGATCACTGTAACCACCGGGACGGAAGTCAGCCGCAGTGAATTTACAATAACAGGAAGTGCAAATCTGCCGTATTATATGGATCTGAACCGCGGCAGCGGAAGCGTGGGTAACGGAAAGCTAAGCGGGTTTATACTTGTCAAGCCCGAGATTTTCAGTTACGATTATTACACCGAGGTGTATGTCCTGATGGATAAGCCGGAGGATCTGTACTGCTTCGGAGACGAATACGAAGAACTGCGGTCTGCACTGAAACCAAACCTTGAAAAAACCGGTGAAGCTTGCGCAGAACGCAGGTATAATTCAATAAAAAATGAAGCTCAGACCGCGCTTGACGAAGCCCGCAAACAGCTTTCGGAGCAAAAGGCATCCCTTGCGCAGGCGGAATGGATGTACAGTCAAAGCGGAATATATTCTGAGGAAATTGAGAAAACTATTGCCGAAATGAGGGAAAAGATCTCCGATGCAGAAACCTTAATAGCCGAACAAGAAACAGAGCTTGCGGAAATGGAACTGCCCGAAGTTTACGTTCTGGGTAGAGACTCGATAATGTCATACTCGGGGTTTGAAAGTGACGCGGAGAGAATAGGTAACCTCGGAAAACTGTTTCCTGTCGTGTTTTTCCTTGTAGCGGCACTTGTGAGTCTTACTGCCATGACAAGGATGGTAGAGGAACAGAGACAGCAGATAGGAACGATGAAGGCACTCGGCTCCGGAAACGGCGCAGTCATGGCAAGATATATATCGTATGCGATGATACCGACGGTTACGGGTGCGGTCATCGGAGTACTGATCGGAGAAAAATTGCTTCCTTACGCAATTGTCAGCACTTACTGCCTGTTATATGAAGGATTGCCTTATGTGGAAGTACCTTACAATTTTGTTCAGGGGATACTTGCGGTAGCTGCAAGCATACTTTGTACCGGAGGAGGAGCGGTTTTCGCATGTTACCGTGCAAGCACGACGAGCCCTGCACAGCTGATGCGTCCGACAGCGCCGAAGTCCGGAAAGAGGATACTTATAGAGAGAATAGGGTTCATCTGGAAAAAACTGTCCTTCACACAAAAGTCGACCATGCGCAATATGTTCAGATATAAAAAAAGATTTATAATGACAGTTACGGGTGTTGCGGGTTGCATGGGACTGGTACTCGTCGGATTCGGACTGCACGATTCCATAATGGTTGTATGTGACAAACAGTTTGAGGAAATAACTCATTACAGAATAACTGCGACTTTCCCTGATGACGCGGATTACGCTGTGAAGCAGGAAACCGCAGACAGTATAGTGTCCGATTACCCGGGCACGGCGGTCCTGATGGTTTATGAAAAAAATCTCGACGTCAGATTCGGTGACAAAATAACGTCACTGACGGTAGAAGTCCCGGAAAGCACTGAAAATATAGACAATTTTTTCACATTCCGTGAGAGAATTGGAAAAGAAAAGGTCGGGCTTACGGAAAGCGGAGCCATTATCAGTGAAAAAACGGCTGCGACGCTCGGGGTAAGCGTAGGTGAAAGCGTTGAAATAAACACGGGCAGCTCAGACGCAAAAAACGTCGAAATAACCGGAATTTACGAAAACTATATCGGTCACTATATTTTTATTTCTCCGGAAAGCTACCGTGAGCTTTACGGTGAAGAGGCAGACTATAATCAGATGTTCGTCAACATAGCCGGGTATTCCGAGGATGAAGTAGGAAGCTTCCTTATGAAAAACGAAAATATAAAGGGAGTTTCCTTCGTTTCGGATCTTCTCGACTGGGCTAACGAAACACTCGATTCGCTGAATATAATAGTCTATATAGTTCTTGCCGCTGCGGCATTGCTTGCATTTGTGGTGCTGTATAACCTCAACAGTATCAACCTTGCGGAAAGAGAGCGGGAACTTTCAACTTTAAAGGTTTTAGGGTTTTACGATCATGAGGTGGCGGTTTATATTTACAAAGAAAATATACTGCTGAGCGTGATCGGTACTGTTTTCGGAATATTCTTCGGCATGATTCTTCACAGCTACGTTATAAAATCAATAGAAGTCGACCTTATTATGTTCGGAAGAAGCATTTCGCCGCTGAGCTATCTGATCGGGGCGGTTCTAACGATAATGTTCGCATTGTTTGTCAACCTTATAATGTATCGTGACGTCAAAAAAATCGATATGCTGAAATCAATGAAAAGCATAGAATAATAATTTCATTTTTTTCAGCGTTTTAAATTCATGGATATAGGGATATCAGAAATTAAACATAATAAAACAGTTTCGTGCTGAATTTGAAATAAAGCACGAGGCTGTTTTTTTGTTTGTTGATTATGCACGAAATCATTGTGTTATTTAAACAAAAAATCAACACAATAAATATTTTCGTTGACATTTTTTAATATTTGTGATATAATCTGTTTACAGTTTGTAATTTTGACCAAAAATATTGAAAGGTCTGACTTATGAGTGGGTTAAAAAATTTGTTTAAGGCAAACAAAAACTTTTTCGTTGCGTTACGGAAATACGGGATGCTTATGGTCATATTACAGATAATCATCTTGCTTCTCGGAATACCGATCAACCTTATAAGACTTTATTCTCCGAAAAACTTTCTTGATACCATACTTGATACCGGCGACGTAAAAGCGGCAATGTTCTGGGTTTTCCTGCTGATAGGCACCGGGTTCGGATATAATGTCATAAGGTGGATGTTCGGAGTTTACAGCGAACATATACTCAACAAAACAAAACTGTACACAAAAGAGCAGAATTTCAAGCTGTTCTCCAGCTTTTATCTTTCGTATTTTGACAATAACGAAAACATGAATGTTGTAAAGCGAGCATTAAGTTATCCGGACAGAGGCGGGGTGAACCTCTGGTATTTCATTATAAGTATCCTGTCCTCGCTGGTAATGCTGACTACGGCTTCGTATGTTTCATTACAGTTTGAGTGGTATTTCTGGATACTGATAATCGGAACGTTTCTCATAAAGGTAGCGATAGGCGTAGCGGTAAAAAAGATGAATTATAAATTCAACAGGGAAAGGACAAACCGTAACCGCGTAGCAGACTATTACAGCGGAATACTGACAAATAAAAAGGCACTGCATGAAATAAAACTGAATAACATACTTGGATTTTTTTCAGATAAACACCATTCGGCTTACAGTAAAAACATAAGGCTTCTGACAAAAAACAACATGAAAAACCGGCTTTTCTGGATCCTTGAAGATATACCGGATTATCTGCTGAATTTTGCCTGCTATCTGTTTATAGCGATAGCTCTTGCGAACAAATCGGCGACTGTTGGCGATTATACGCTGTTTTTCACCATGATCTCTCAGATAAACGGGACTCTGAGCAACATTAAGGACAATATAGACTCCCTGTACGATCAGTCTCTTGAAGCAAAGAATTACCTGGAATTCAGCGAATGTAAAACTGACAAGATGCTGACTGACGGAACGGAAAGAATAGACGGTCCGATAGGTGACATCGAGATGAGAGACGTGTCTTTCAGCTACAATAATCAGACTGTGCCGGCGCTCAACCACGTCAACGTCAGAATTAACAAAGGGGACAAAATTTCGATAGTTGGTCTGAACGGCGCAGGAAAGTCGACATTTGTTAAAATCATAATGGATCTGTATAAGGCCGACAGCGGTGAGGTGCTTGTCGGCGGTAAAAATATCCTGAACATCGACGCTGAAAGCTATTGGGAGAAAATAGGAGTTGTATTCCAGTATCATTACGTGTTTTCGCTGACGGTAGCTGAAAATGTACTGTTCGGCGAGAGTACGGATGAGGAAAAAGTGTGGAAGGCGCTTGAAATTGCCGGACTTAAAGAAAAAGTCGAGAAATATCCGGAAAAACTTGACACGCCGCTTACCCCTTCGCTTTTCCCGAACGGAGTTGACCTTTCGGGAGGTGAAAAACAAAAGGTAGCAATAGCCAGAGCGCTTGCAAAGGAATATGATATGTACATATTCGACGAGCCGTCGAGTGCGCTCGACGCCAAGGCGGAGGAGGAATTATATTCGATAATCAACAGTATTCCGGACGACAAAACGGTCATATTCATTTCGCACCGACTGTCAAGCGTGTCTGCAACAAACAGGATAATAGTGATGAAAGACGGAAATATTTTGGCGGACGACAGTCATGAAAATCTGATGCGCAGCTGCCCGGAGTACAGGGATATGTATGAGACACAGGCAAGACGTTACGGGGCAGTTTAAACAAGCAACAAATTACGATCCGGATAGCATTTCCGTTCAGACAAAAGATGAGGAGGGCAGATTATTATGGGATTTGAAAAAATTGCCGGATACCAGAATGAGAAAAAACAGCTTGAAATGCTTACCAGGCAGCTTTTAAGATTTTCAGACTATGAAAAAATCGGAATAAGGCTTCCGAGAGGAGTTTTGCTGTACGGAGTTCCGGGGGTTGGCAAAACGGTGATGGCAAGGTCGATCAAGGTTGAGGGAGTAACATTGGTCGAACTGAGGGCGGCGGACTGCCTTACGAGGAATCCGTCAAAAAACATACTTGATGCGTTTGAAAAAGCAAGAGAAAATACTCCTTCCCTGCTTTTGCTGGATGAACTTGATAAAATCGCAGAGTCTTCACCGAACTACTATATGGAAGGCAATGAAAACGTAATGAAGGTGCTGCTTCAGGAGCTTGACAAGTCAGAGGAAAACAGAGGAGTGCTGATTGTTGCGACCTGTAACCAGTACGAGTACATGAATCCTGCGTTGTTGCGTTCCGGAAGATTTGACAAAATGATAAAAATCGAAAGTCCGGGATTGGAAGACAGGACGGAGATAATAAAATTGTATCTCGGACGTCTGAAAATGCGAAAAAACATTTCAGAGGAATACTTTGCAAAAATTACCGGCGGCTATACGGGAGCCCAGATTGAGTCTGTAATAAACGAAGCGGCGCTGCTTGCTGCCGATGACGAAGATCCTGAACTGAAAATGGCACATATTCAGACAGTAATGAACAGAATGGCGTTCAAGGCAATCGAGAAAAAAGTAGATGAGGGAGAAAAGCTTGAAAGGATAGCGATTCATGAAGCGGGACACGCGATAGTTGCAGCTGTACTCCGACCGGAGCACCTTGCTTCGGCGTCCGTCATCCCGCACGGAGCATCAGGCGGACATATACGTATGCTCAGAAATGAGGTAAGCGATTTATACGGAACCGTTGATGACGCAGAAAACGAAATAACGGTTGGGCTTGCCGGGATAGCCGCAGAAAAACTGATATTGAATTCGGTCAGTCTGAATTGCGAGGACGATCTGGAAAAGGCGGCGGCAATAGCATATTTTCTGACTATCAAGATAGGGGCTTATGGGTTTGATAAGCTGATAAATATACAAAACAGAGGGGAAATGCCTTCCGAAAGCGTCAAAAATAAGGTTGCCGAGACCAAATCCGCCATTATGGATAAAATGCTAAACAGGGCAACGGAGATTATAAGAAGCAATCTTGAATGGTACAAACTTATAGTCGATAAATTGAAGAATAATCATGTTTTGTCGGAAGAGGAAATTTTTGAACTGAAAAACAAGTTAAAATAATTCCCGCGTCTTCTGAACCGGGAGTTTGCAGGGCGCTGAAAAATGCACGTCGTTCGTAAAAGTCTTCGTAACCGGTAACTGAAATATTAGCAGAGCGGCAGATATAAAGTTATGTAAATATATCGAATAGCAAACAAAGACCGGACAAACAAAGTGTCTTTTACCGGCGATCGACGGTAAGATCTGTATGTCTGCAAAACTGACAGCGACACAAACCGGATTGCCGGCAGACTGCCGGAGCCATGACTGTTCACAACCGCTGAACCGGCTGTATATAAAGAGCAACCTGATAAAAATAACTGCCATGCAGTTTGAAAAGACGAGTGGTTATGACCGTAGAATTCCGGACGTGAAAGCAGCTGCGGTAAAATATGCAATTGAAATAATCAGAAAAAACTATACATACAGACTGACGCTTGAAGATATATCGGAAAAGCTGCACGTCAGCCGGGAACATTTGTGCCGGATTTTCAGGCAGACGACCGGGATGACTGTGATGGAATACATAATGAGGTACAGGGTGATGTGCAGTGCCGAAATACTTATAAATAAACAGTGAAGAGAGCATATCGGAGATCGCTTTCGGGTGCGGCTTTGACAGCGCAAGTTACTTTGACAAGATCTTTGCAAGATATTTTCACTGCACACCCGGGGATTACAGGAAAAATTTTAAAAAGAAAGATATCGGTTTTATCTTTGATATACGGTAAAGGAGCAGTTTTTTTGCGGTACTGATTTCATGCCGTTGATATGCGGTGGCAATCTTTTGTTTCAGACATATTCTGAAATAAAGGAGGTGAAGTCATGCCGGAGACAAATTCATCAGGTGATAACGGATATTTACTGCGCTATTTTGAAATGTGCAGAAACGCAGAGTATTCAAACGCTGAAAACTCGGCAAGCTATTCATTTGAAAAAGACGGAGATACTCTCTATATTCTGCTGGAAAAGAGCAACGGGCTTACCGATTGGAAAAACAATCTTGATTTTCCGACGTCAGAGTATAAAAAACTCGGACGGAAATGGTTTTGTCATAGGGGCTTTCTGAGGGTATGGAATACCCTTGAACCGATAATTGCGGAGAAGATCTCAGAAAGCTGGATAAAGAAAATAACCGTCATCGGATATTCGCACGGGGCGGCACTTGCGGTTTTTGCTCATGAATTCATCTGGTATAACCGTCCGGATCTTCGTGAAAATCTTACCGGTTACGGTTTTGGCTGTCCGAGGGTATATTGGGGTTACTTAGTCAACAGTCAACTGCGTGAAAGGTGGAAGAATTTTTTTGTCATCAGAAACAAAACCGATCTTGTAACACATCTTCCGCCTTTGATTTTCGGATACAGACACGTCGGAAAGATGGTGAGGGTAGGAAAGTATTTCAGATATAGCCCGATAGATGCACACAGACCGGAAAGCTATGAAAAAGAGTTGAAATACGATAAATAAAATGAAAGCGGCGGACGCAGTAAGCGTCCGCCGCAGTAATAAACATTAAATCCGTTACGTAAAGTAACCCCGTATAAGGGTTACGCCGGAGTCAGTGGAAAATCAGGCAAGTTCCGCAAAATACTTTATGGTTCTTACCATCTGGGAAGTGTAGGAGTTTTCGTTGTCATACCAGGAAACTACCTGAACCTGATAAGTGTCGTCACTGATTTTGGAAACCATTGTCTGAGTGGCGTCAAACAGAGAACCGTAGGTAATTCCGATAACGTCGGAAGAAACTATCTGATCTTCGTTGTAGCCGAAAGAATCGGAAGCGGCAGCCTTCATGGCAGCGTTTATTCCCTCTTTTGTTATGTCCTTGCCTTTTACCACAGCCGTAAGGATGGTGGTCGAACCGGTCGGAACCGGAACTCTCTGAGCAGAACCGATCAGTTTGCCGTTCAGTTCAGGAATAACAAGTCCTATCGCCTTAGCAGCTCCGGTGGAGTTGGGAACTATGTTTATAGCGGCAGCACGGGCACGGCGGAGATCGCCTTTTCTGTGAGGACCGTCGAGAACCATCTGGTCGCCGGTATAAGCATGAATAGTTGACATTATACCGCTCTGGATGGGTGCATAGTCGTTGAGAGCCTTAGCCATGGGAGCGAGGCAGTTGGTGGTGCAGGAAGCGGCAGATATGATCTGGTCGTCTGCTGTAAGAGTTTTTTCGTTAACGCTGTAAACGATGGTTTTAAGGTCATTTCCTGCGGGAGCGGAAATAACGACCTTCTTTGCTCCGGCTTTGATGTGAGCCATAGATTTCTCTTTTGAGCAGTAGAAACCGGTGCATTCGAGAACGACGTCAACCTTCAGCTTTTTCCAAGGGCAGTTAACAGCATCCTTTTCTGCGTAGATCTTGATCGTCTTTCCGTCAACCGTTATGGTGCCGGCTTCGTCATCGCTGGATATTTCGTGATTGTATCTTCCCTGAGCAGAGTCATATTTGAGAAGATGAGCGAGCATAGAGGGATTTGTAAGGTCGTTTATAGCAACGACAGTGTAGCCTTTGGCGCCGAACATCTGTCTGAAAGCGAGACGGCCTATACGTCCGAATCCGTTGATTGCAACTTTAATGTTAGCCATTTTAAAATCCTCCGGTAATTTAAAATTAAATACTGGAATACATTGTACACAAAAAAACTTTCTTTTACAAGAGCTTTTCCGAAAAATTTTATTTTTTGTTACATTTGATGTAAAAAGCTTGATTATGTAACGGCAAAATGTTATAATAAACCGTCAGATACAGTATCGGAGGAGGTAACAAATGACGGCAAACCGTTTCAGTAAAGAACAAATGGAATTCGGATACGGACTGGTCAGAACAGACGACGGGATGCGGATAATCGACAAAAATCTGTCTGCGGCTCAGCTGATAAAGCTGCCAAGGCGAGGGGCGAGTATAAAAGCGTATTTCAGTGACCGTCCGGTATCAGACGTACTCGGCAGAGATTACGGAGCCACAGCGGCGGCGGAGCTCAGAACCGATAAAAAGACATACAGTGTGGTTGTATTCCGTGAAAAAAGCGGGACGATACTGATGATGTTTCATCCGCTGATTGCGAATTTCTGTCGCAGAAAACTGAAAGGAAGAGCGGCACAGCTTGTGGAAAGTTACCTTAAAAACATACTGGAAATCATAAGCGAATCGGAAAACGGCTGTTACTGTGTGTTAGCTTCTCCGGAAAAAGCCGTAATGCCGGATCTGACCATTGAAAAGAACTGCACAGTGGCGACGGCGGTCAGAAAAATCACGGACAAGCTTGAAAGTACCGATCTCAGATACAATCTGACGGTTATTGTAGACAAAATAAAAAACGGTTTTTCCGAAATGGTGAATTTCACAACGGTGGGATATGTTTTGTCTGAGGCGCTGACAGTGCTGGGCTTGTACGGAGAAGGAAAACACGCAGTGTTGAGCATAGGTAATGAGGAGCATTTTCTGACGTTCGACATCAGAGACAGGGCAAGACGTGCGTTGTGTGAAAGCGACAGGTGCTTTGCGAGGGTTTTCAACGAGATGATGAAAATGCTGGGAGTCGGGAGCCGGTTTGTTATAAACGGAGACGGATACTTCGATATAACGCTTTCCGTACAGGTGAAGAAGGCAGAATATGTACTCAGAGAAGCAGAAGCTGTGTCGGATGATGAGATATGGGGTTATCTTGACTATTGTCTTGAATATTTCGGTGTCAAAAGCGAACTTTGAACAAAATTGCAAAGTTAACTGAGCGTACATAACAGTTTAATAAATATGATTTATAATACAAAAACACGGTGTGACCGAGATTTTGCGAAAGGAAATAAAATGAGTGCTCATTATACGGTAATAGGCGCCGGACTTGCCGGTGCGACTGCGGCAAGATTGCTTGCGGACAGTGGAAATAATGTGCTTGTTCTGGAAAAGTTGCCTCACGTCGGCGGAAGTGTTTACGATGAGAAAGACGGAAGCGGTGTACTGGTACACAGATACGGTCCGCATATTTTTCACACTTCTGACAAAGAAGTATATTCTTTTCTCAGAAGATTCACGGAATTCAACGGTTATACGCACAGAGTAGCTGCCATGATAGACGGCAGGTATGTGCCGGTTCCTTTCAATAAGAATTCGATTGTGAAAGCGTTCGGTAGTGAAAAAGGCGCAAAGATGATCTCCGAGGCAGAAAAACTGGAAACGTTTCCTGCGGTTTCGGTTTTAACCCTCATCGGCAGTCAATCCGATTTGCTGAAAGAGCTCGGGGAGTATGTCTACAAGAATATATTCCTGTATTACACGACAAAACAGTGGGGGAAAGCACCGTCTGAGATAGACCCGGCAACGACTGCGAGAGTGCCGGTCAGATTCACCGATGATGACCGGTATTTCACTGACTGTTTTCAGGGTCTGCCGTCTGACGGATACACCGAAATGGTGAAAAGGATGCTTGAAAGCGAGCGCATAACAGTCAGGCTCGGTGTTGAGGCAGAAGTGACAATCCGGGATAACAGGATATTTGTAAGCGGAAGACCTGTTGAAGGGAAGCTTATATATACCGGTGAGACTGACAGACTTTTCGGATACAGATTCGGAAGACTGCCGTACCGGACACTGGATTTTGAGTTTGAGACTCTGAATGAGGACAGCTATCAGCCGTATGCAACGGTGAATTACACAGTCAGTGAGAATTTCACGAGAATAACCGAATTCAAGAAAATGACGTTGCAGAAAACAGATGGCGTCACCTCGATAATGAAAGAATATTCAAGGGAATTTACCGGCAATGAAGGCGAAATACCTTTTTATCCGGTGATAACTGATGAAAGCCGTGAAATTTACTCCGAATACCTGGCGCTGAGCAGAAATATACCGGGGCTGATGCTGGCAGGAAGGTTGGCGGATTATAAGTACTATAACATGGACGCGGTGGTCAGACGTGTAATGGATGTGTTGTCAGCGGATACAAAAGGAGAATGAGGTAAATGGAAAAGATAATAACATTCGCAGTACCTTGTTACAATTCCGAGTCCTATATGCGCAGATGTATTGACTCGCTTCTTGACGCGGGAGAAGACAGCGAAATAATAATCATAGATGACGGTTCAAAAGACCGAACAGGCGAAATAGCCGACGAGTATGCAGAAAAATATAACGGGAAAGTCCGGGTCGTTCATCAGGAGAACGGAGGGCACGGAGAAGGAGTGAATGTCGGAATGCGGCTTGCGGCAGGCAGATACTACAAAGTAGTCGACTCCGATGACAGACTTGATCCTGACGCACTCAAAGTAATGCTTGAATGTATAAGAAAAAATGTTGCGGACAACGTGATGGTCGACATGTATGTTTCAAATTATGTGTATGATCACGCCGACGGGAGCAGAAAGACTATGAAGTATACCGGAGTTTTTCCGGAGGGTACGGTTGTCGGCTGGGAAGAGACCAAACGTTTCGGGGTCTCACAGTATCTCATGATGCATTCCGTGATTTACAGGACTGAGCTGCTTCGTGAAATAGGTATGACTTTGCCGAAGCATACATTTTATGTCGATAACCTGTATATGTACCAGCCTTTTCCGAGTGTAAAAAGCATTTGTTACAAGGATATCGATCTTTACTATTATTTTCTCGGCAGGGACGACCAGTCGGTAAGTGAAAAGAATATGATAAAGAGAATAGACCAGCAGCTGACGGTTACCAGACTCATGACAGAGTGTCACGATCTTAACGAAATAAAGAAGAGCCAGCCGGTTTTGTACAGATATATGTTTCACGAGCTTTCGATGATGTACACAATTTCAACGGTATTTCTTTTTGCGTCAAAGTTACCCGAAAATATTGAAAAAAACAAAAAAATGTGGCAATACCTCAAATCAAGAGATCCCGTAACGTACCGTAAAATGAAGTTGTTTTCACTGAATGCACTGACAAAATTGCCGGGAAAGCTGGGAAGGAGCTTCACGGTGTTAGGATTCCGTGTGGTGAAAAAGGTTTTCAAGTGTAACTGAATTTGCATTGTGCGGTATAAACGTTGCTTTACAAAGATGTCGTCTGTCACAATGTTGTGACCTTAATACCGGCAGAGACTGAATTCCGTTATTTTGCCGCAACGGCTCAGTCTGGCGGAGTTGTCGCCGGACAAATAAAATTGATATTGATATTCCTGTTACGGCAGAGCCTTTTCATAATTTTTTCGGGAAGTCATTGGTACTGATCGTAAATTACGTAACCGGATCCCTGACTTTGAGCCGCTTTGATCGGATCCCGACGTTCTTTTCGGGGAAATGACACCGCAACAGCGCAAAACTGCCGGTAACCGTGCCTGATGAATAATCGGCGCCTGTACCGGCAGTTAAATTTGAAATGAAAACAAATGGCTGTGCTTTTCAGACTTATCGCAGAAACATTGTTGATTTACAATCAGACCTTGCTTACGAAATCGGAGATAATGTCGGCCGCTTTTTCAACCCCGCAGAAGCTGCTGTCGATGCAAAGATTGTAATTCTGCGCCTCACCCCACTTACGGTCGGCGTGATAATTGTAATAATTCTGACGGCGCTTGTCAGCGCTTTTAATCTTGTCAATAGCTTTTTCGGTAGTTATGTTTTCTCTCTTGGCAACTCTTTCGGCTCTCGCGTCGAGTGAGCCGTAAATGAAGAGCTTGACGAGTCCCGGCATGTCCGAAAGAATGTAGTCGGCACATCTTCCGATTATGATGCAGGGCTCTTTTTCTGCGAGCTCCCTTATCACCTTTGACTGAGTTGTGTATATTTTATCTTCAAGCGACCAGACTCCGGTCGCATTCTGGTGATACTGGAATCCTCTAACAAGAGAATATAGAAAGCTGTTGGTGGCAAATTTATCGTAATCACGGAAATGTTCTTCGCTGAATCCGCTTTTTTCGGCGGCAAGCTGTATAAGATCGTTGTCATAGTATGGTATGCCCAGTTTTTTTGAAACAAGAGCGCCGATTTCTCTTCCGCCGCTTCCGTGCTGACGGCTGATGGTGATAATATGGTTCATATTAAACTCCTTTCTTGGTCTGAACGGTAATGAAAATAACGTTACACATCATCTTATGTTAATATTATAGCATGAATAGTATCAATTTGCAACAATTTTTGTGTAAAATTTTTTGCGGACGCGGTGAAAATGATGAAGGAATTCAAAAAAGCTGACAAATTGCTCAGTACAGTGAGGAGATGCTGCCAGAACTACTGCATGATTGAGGAAGGCGATAAAATAGCAGTAGGGGTTTCCGGCGGTAAAGATTCGACGGCGCTTTTGTGTTCGTTGGCAATTATGCGCAGATTTTATCCGGTAAAATACAGTATCATAGCAGTAAATATAGATTTGGGAACAGGTCAGGATACCTCATTTGTTGAAAAGCTTTGCAGGGAAACAGATGTGGAGTTTGTAAAAGTACGGACTGAAATCGGAAAAATAGTTTTTGAGCTGAGGCGAGAGGGATGTTCTCTCTGTTCGAGGTTGAGACGGGGAGCGTTGCATAACGAAGCGGAACGGCTGGAATGCAATAAAGTTGCATTGGCGCACACCAAAAACGATGTAACTGAAACTTTGCTTATGAATTTGTTTTACAGCGGGAACATGTCGGTGTTTTGGCCGAAAAATACCGCAGACAAAAGGAATATAACACTTATCAGACCAATGATATACACAGATGAAAAAACAGTCAAAGAGTTTTGCCGTGTGAACGGAATAATTCCGGCTGAAAACAATTGCCCGTTCAGCAAAGCAACAAAAAGAGAGACTGTACGTAAAGTACTTCAAGACATTGAAAGAGAAAACAGGGGAGTGACAGACAGAATATTCAGGGCAATAGAAAAAAGGGGAACAGACGGATTTAAAGATTCCGGGTGCGGTGAAAAAGGCTGAATACCGGAAAAAGCGACTGGGAAGCGAGGAGATAAAATGGGTTTTGACGGATTTACGGTCAGGGCAATGACACATGAGTTAAAAAACAAAACAGTCGGTTGCAGAGTTGAAAAGGTGCTCCAACCGTCAAAGGATGAAATATATCTTTTGCTGCACGGAGATAACGGCAAGCTGAAGCTTGCAGTGAACGGCGGAGCGTCGCTTCCGAGAATCGGTATAACGAAACAAAACCCGGAAAATCCAAAGGTTCCGCCGATGTTCTGTATGCTTATGAGAAAACATCTGACCGGCGCCAGGATATCCGGGGTGAGTCAACCGGGGTTTGAAAGGGTTATCGTGATCGACTTTGAAAGCTACGATGAGATGGGATACGGAACCGGAAGAAAGCTGATAACCGAGATAATGGGAAGATATTCCAATATAGTGCTTTGCAGGGATGATCTGACGATAATAAGTATTCTGAGACCGGTCGATTTTACAACCAGCAGTAAAAGGCAGATGTTGCCCGGCATGAAATATGAAATGCCTCCGGCACAGGGCAAAAAAAATCCGTTTGATGAAACAGAGTGCGAATTCAAAAGTAAGTTAATGGATACGCCGGGTCCGTATGAAAAAACGCTTTTGAATTCATACAGCGGTTTTTCTCCTTTGACCGCCGGTGAGATCGTGCGACGAGCGGAGAAGAAATATGGACAATGTAACCCGGAAACCTTGTATAAAGAATTTTCCCTGTTTGTCAAAGATGCAAAAAACAACGATTACCATCCGGTTGTGATAATGTCGTCAAACGGAAAAGTTATGGATTTTTCTCCGTTTCACATAAGCAGTACTGCTGAATTTTGTGTTACCGTGCAGGTAGACGGAATAAGCGAGGCCTCCGACAGATTTTATAGTGAAAGAGAAAGTCTGGAACGCGAAAGACAGCTTACGGGTGCAACGGAAAAGGTTATCAGAAATATTGAAAACCGTTTGGTGAGAAAGCTCGAATTGCAGAAAAAAGAGCTTGCTGCAACGTCCGGAAAGGACGATTACAAACGCCGAGCCGACCTGATAACGGCGAATATATACCTCTTTAAAGGTCGGGAGCGTAAGATCAAAGTCAAGGAATATATCGCTGAAAATGACGGCGGATACAGTGAAAGGGAAACCGAAATAGAACTTGAAAAAGGACTCAGCGCTTCACAAAACGCCCAGAAGCTTTACAAGAAGTATACCAAAGCAAAAAATGCGGAAAAGGAAATAAGCAGACAAATCGTTCTCGGCGAAGAAGAGCTCAGATATATAATAAGTATATCTGATGCTCTCAGCAGAGTTAAGGAAAGATCCGAGCTTGACGAAATAATGACTGAACTGGAAATGTCCGGCTATGTGCATAACAAAGAGGATGAGACCCGCAGCAGGAAGAAAAAATCGGCGCAAAATCCGAAAACCGCTGTTTCGGCTCCAATGCGGTTAATGACATCGTCAGGCATGGAAATATTGGTCGGAAAAAACAATTTACAGAATGATTGCCTGACGTTCAGAACTGCCGGAAAAGATGACTACTGGTTTCACGTAAAAAATGTGCCGGGTTCGCATACAGTGCTGGTGTGCAGGGGAAAAGAACCGTCGGAAACAGATCTTACCGAGGCTGCTTCCGTAGCCGCTTATTACAGCAAAATGTGTGACAGTGATAAGGTTCAGGTGGATTACACGAAAATCAGAAACGTAAAAAAACCTTCCGGAGCCCGCCCGGGTTATGTTATTTACGACAGATACAATACCGCAAACGTAAGACCTTGGCCGGGCAGGAGTGAAAAGAGTGAGGAGCAGAAGTGAATACGACGGTAAAAAAAGCTTACGCGAAAATGAATCTGTTTTTATCGGTGGGGGAGCTGTTTTCCAACGGCAAACACAGAGTGGAAACGGTATTACAAAAGCTGCGGTTGCATGACACAGTAACGGTAAGGCTGACCGAAAAAAACGGTATCAGCGTGTCGTCTGACAGCAAGGAGATACCGTGTGACCGTGAAAACTTAGCGTACATTGCCGCCGAACGGTATTATAACACCGCAGGTTTGCCCGGAGGCGCGGAAATATTCATAGAAAAGAGAATACCTGTAAGAGCCGGACTGGGCGGCGGAAGCTCGGACGCGGCGGCTGTACTGACTGCTCTTGAAGAAAATCACAGTGCTATCGGCTTCGACGGAATGCTCAGTATAGCTACTGAACTCGGAGTTGATGTGCCGTTTTTTCTTTATGATGACCCAACAATGATCGGAACAGAAGACGGTTCAGTTCTGAAAGAATTTCCGGCTCCCGAATGTCAAATAAGCTGCGTACTTGTCAAAATCGGCGCAAAGGAGTCGACCGGCTCCGTTTATGCTAAACTCGACAGAATAAGAAATACAAAACACACCTGTGAAAGCGCCGGAAAATTATCCGAGGCGATACTTTCCGGTAATCCCGGGAAAATTATTGCACAGACGTCGAATGATTTTGAAATCTGTTATGAAGAATTCAGTTACGTAAAGGAAAACCTCATGCGCGCCGGATGTGACGGAGTGTTGCTTTGCGGAAGCGGACCGACTGTTTGCGGATTGTGTGTCGGGCAAAAAAAAGCCGAAGCGGTGAAGGCGGCAGTTTTAATGCCGGCAACCGTTTCGGAATTTGTAAGAAAAATTACCTGATGCAGTCTTAAACCCTAAATAAGATTTTCGACAAAATCGCTCAGTTTTGAAGGTGAAGGAGACGTTTTGGTAAGTACGTTCAGAATTTTTTCCGCTGTGCTGCGATTCCTGGAAACATCGTAAACAAATTCGCTCTGCACGATTTCGTCGTCATAATACAGACCGAGCACGGAATAAACTTTCCTGTATCGGTCTTCTTTTTCCGTCTGAAAAACGTCGTTTGTGACTACAAGTTGGAATATAATTTTGTTTTCCGGTTTCAAAGCAATTTACCTATCCTTTGTTTAATGAAATGACATTTTAAAATTTTACACATTTCGCGCAAAATTTCAAGTTGAAAAATATGTGTTTTTTTGTTGTCATCCGGAATCAGACGACAAACAGAAAGAGCGGTTCATTGTATTGTTAACTGATTGTGGATAAACTTAAATCAATTGGTTAAAAAAGACGCTTTTGTAAGCTGAAAATGCATATACGGTGAATATAAATTTTAATAACGGTGTATATATTCATAAAATCTGCAAATTTTCGGAAACTATGTAAGAAATTGGTATACTGACTGTTTTTTCACTAAAAAAAGATTTTTTAAGCTGAAAATTTTTGTCCAAAAACACGGCAAATGTCCTTGACAGGGAAGAAGAAAAAATAAGGGTAAAAAATTCATGTCTGTAATTGACAAAAAAAGAAAATAGTTGTATAATTACAATGGAAAGAGACGGGAAAACCGAGACGAGGAGAGAATTTATGTATTACAAAATCAAGGTCGCCGGATATGAAAGAGAGCTTCCGATCTGTCCGGTAAACGAAAATCTTTCAATAGCTGCGTTCGTTATATTCGGTGATCAGGAGCTGACATGCTCGGCGGCGACAGAACTGCTGAAACTGGCGCCGGACTATGATTATCTGATAACTGCGGAGGCAAAGGGCATACCGCTTGCCCATGAAATGGCAAGACAGCGCGGAGATAAGAAGTACATGATTGCGAGAAAAGGCGCAAAGCTTTATATGAGCGGAATATTCGAAGTAGAGGTAAATTCCATAACTACCGCGCGTACCCAGCATCTTTTTCTCGACGCGCACGACGCTGAGCTGATGAAGGGTAAGAGGATACTTATAGTCGATGACGTTATATCGACGGGAGACTCCCTGCATGCCCTGGAAGAGCTTGTAACCGAAGCGGGCGGAATAATAGTCGGAAGAATGGCGATACTTGCGGAAGGGGACGCGGTGGACAGGAAGGATATAATCTATCTTGAAAAGCTTCCGCTTTTTCATCCTGACGGAACAGTGATGGAATAAAAAACATAAGAACTACATAAAACAAAACGAGCGGATGCCCGGTGTGAAGTCACACGACAGAGCTGTCAAACGATTATCGGATTTCAGGGGCGGACAGATCCTCGGAAAAGGACTTGTGCAGAGGCATTTCATGCGTTGTCACTTTGGTAAGTGTATACGACCGATAAAATCAGGCAGGAGGATAATTATGAATTATATTCTTGAAAATGAATTTCTGAAAGTGGAGTTTTCCGACAAAGGCGGTGAAATGCAGAGCATTGTCGGCAAAAAGAGCGGCGTTGAATATCTTTGGCAGGGAAATCCGGAGTTCTGGACCGGCAGAGCGTATAACCTTTTCCCGATATGCGGCAGACTTACAGGCGGAAAGTATATATACAAAGGAAAAGAATATGAAATGAATCTGCACGGTTTTGTCCGCGATTCGGTCATGGACGCAAAAAAGAAAAGCGGGACAGAGATTGTTTTTATACTGAGGTCCGATGACGAACTGAAAAAAAATTATCCGTTTGATTTTGTTTACACGCTGAGATATCTGCTTGACGGCAACAGGATAAAGACTGTATATGAAATATCAAACGAAGGTAAAGGACCGATGTATTTCGCGGTCGGAGGTCACCCGGGATTTAATGTCCCTTTGGGCGGAGAAGGAAGTTTTGAAGATTATTACCTGGAATTTGACTGTGAAAAACAGATGAAGCTTCTGGTGATGACTCCTCTGTTTTTTACCGGGAAAACAGAAAATTACCCGCTTGAAAACGGAAAAATACTCAGACTCAGACATTCGCTGTTTGAAAAGGATGCGTTGTTTTTCACGGATATGTGTAAATGTGTAACACTGAAAAGCGATAAGAGCGAAAAATACGTAAGACTTGAATATCCGGATATGAGAAATCTCGGCATCTGGCATAAGCCGAATACAAAAGCGCCGTATGTCTGCATAGAACCGTGGAGTTCGGTGCCTTCATACGACGGAAAAACAGATGACCTTGAAACAAAAAATCAGATGGAAAAACTCTCGTCCGGAGAAAACTTCGTTTCCGGGTTCGATATAGAAATAGGATGATAAACAACAATCGGAGAAATTTATGGCACTCCTGATACCTGATTATTGCTTTGATACAATATACGATATAACCCCTGAGTTGCTCAGGGGTAATGGTATCGAAGCAGTGATTCTTGATATTGACAATACTATGGTTCCCTACGAGACTGCCGAAGCAACCGTGGAAAACCTGAGATGGCTTGAAAATCTGAAAAAAGTCGGGATCAAGGCGGCTTTCGTTTCAAACAATCACAGGGAGCGCGTGGAGAAATATGCAGAGAGTACGGGACTGTCAGCTTACCCGGACAGCGGGAAACCGCTCCGGAAGGGAATTACGGCGGCGATTTCCGGCATGGAAACAACACCGGATAAGGCTGCGATAATCGGAGATCAGATTTTTACGGACGTACTTGCCGGAAACATTGCGGGCATCAGGATAACTATCCTTGTAAAACCAATCAAAGATAAAAGGGATCCGTTATGTCGTTTCAAGAGACTTCTTGAAAAACCCTTGCTTGCGGTGTACAGAAAAAGAGAAAAACGTAGAGAAAAGCGAAAAGGCTGAGCGAGTGTGTCAGCCGGAAAGGAAGTAAATGTCGGCAAAATTCGGTCCGGCGGGTAACAGCGAAGCGTTTTATGCCGCCGGTAACAAAAGTACATTACAGGCTCCGGAATGGCTGCACGGTCTGGGACTTGAACTTTACGAATATCAATGCGGTCAGGGAGTCAGAGGCAGCGACGAGATGTTCAGGCAAATGGGTGAAAATGCCGCCGCATTCGGTATCGAACTTTCTTTGCATGCACCTTATTTTATCTCTCTTTCGGGAACAGAAGAAGAAAAGCGCCTCAAAAGTATAGACTATATAAGGCAGTCTGTGAGCGCTGCGGAAAAAATGAAAGCGCGCATAATAGTCATACACACCGGTTCGGCGGCAAAAATAAGCCGGGAGGAAGCCGTAAGGCTTGCCAAGGACACAATTTACAGAGCTTTGAATGCAATTCCGGACACGGAAGTGGCGTTCGGACTCGAAACAATGGGTAAAAAGAATCAGCTCGGTACCCTGGAAGAAGTTCTTGATATTTGCTCCATAGACGGAAGACTCCGCCCGGTCGTCGATTTCGGTCACCTTAACGCCCGTAACTGCGGAGGATATTTTGAAAAAGAGGATGACTACCGGAGAATTTTTGACATGATAGCGGATAAGCTCGGAGCGGATTACGCGGAAAATCTTCACTGCCATTTTTCCAAGATAGAATATACGTCGTCGGGAGAAAAGAAGCATCTGACATTTGAAGACAATGTGTTCGGTCCGGAATTTGAAGGACTTGCGGAAGTGATAGCAAAGGACGGACTCAGTCCGAGTATAATCTGTGAGTCGGACGGGACGATGGCAAAGGATGCGCTCATAATGAAAAATATGTATCTGAATGCATTAAGCGGAAACAACGGCTGACGCCGGTCTGAGGGTGAAGAGATGAAAATACTTGTGATGAACGGAATAAATCTGGGAATGCTCGGCATACGAGAACCGGGAAAATACGGAAGTAAAACTTATGATATGATAATGAAAGATCTTGCGGGGTGGGCTAAAACAAAGGAAGGACTTGAGCTTGATTTTTTTGTGACGGATATTGAGGGAGAGTTCGTCCGGAAGCTTTATGAAGCGAGAGAGAAATATGACGGAGTGGTTATGAACTGCGGGGCATGGTCGCACTATTCGATAGGGATAAGAGACGCAGTTTCGGGAAGCGGAGTCAAGGCAGTGGACGTTCACATGACAAATGTATACGCAAGAGAGGAGTTCCGGCATAAACAGGTGATCGCGCCGGTGTGTATCGGGCAGGTAAGCGGCTTCGGGGAAGACGTTTACAGACTTGCGGTAGACGCGCTTGTCGGTTATATTGAAAGGTGCGGAAAATGAAAGACAGACTTTCTGAATTCAGAAAGATACTCAAAAAAGGTCAGGCGGCGCTGATCACCGATGAACTGAGTATCAGATATCTTTGCGGAGTACCTTTCACGGACGGACTGCTGCTAATCACTAACGAAAGAGCGTTTATTCTCACTGACAGCAGATATATTGAAGCAGTAGGAAAAGGTGCCGCCGACGGATTTAAAACTGTACTGATGAGCGGAAGCCAGACGGAACTGATAAAAAAACTGCTTTCCGGAAGCGGTGTTTCCTCGATAGGATACGAAGAAGGGTCACTTAGTTGCTTACGGAAAAGGATATATACCGAAAAACTCAGCGAATACCGGTTTTTTCCTTTGGAAGACAGACTCAGCGAGATGCGCAGTGTAAAAGATGATACAGAAAAAGAAAATATCGTAAAGGCTCAGAGGATCGCGGAAGCTGCTTTTGATTTTATCCTCGGATTCATTACGCCGGAAGTGACGGAAGCGGAAGTGGCGCTTGAGCTTGAATACAGGATGAAAAAGTACGGAGCGGAAGGTATTGCCTTTGAGACAATAGCCGTCAGCGGTAAAAATTCCTCAATGCCGCACGGGATACCCGGAAGACAGAAGCTGGGCACAGGCTTTCTGACAATGGATTTCGGCGCGAAGTACGGTGGATACTGTTCTGACATGACACGAACCGTATGTCTCGGAAAGCCTGACGATGAAATGAAAAAAGTATATGAGACGGTGCTGAAAGCTCAGACAAACGCACTTGAACATATAAAAGCCGGTATGAAATGCAGTGAGGCGGACGCATTGGCAAGAGACATAATAACGGAAGCGGGTTACGGCAAGTGCTTCGGTCACAGTCTCGGACACGGTGTGGGACTTTATATACATGAGCCGGTGAATCTGTCTCCGCGTTCCGGATCGGTACTGCAAGCCGGTAACATCGTAACGGTAGAACCGGGAATATACTTAGAAGGAAGGTTCGGAGTGAGAATAGAGGATATGGTCTGTGTTACCGAGGAAGGTTGTGAAAATCTGACACAAGCCGATAAATCCCTGATAGTACTGTGATCTGTATTTTTTCCGTAATATCGAGCAGAAATTTTTATCCGGTATTTTCGGGCTTCCCGAAAACGCTTGTTTTTCAAATAAAACAGTTACGGAAAAATATTTTGACGAGCGGCTTTTCCGGCGGATCGCTGACGTAGAAGCGGAGTTTTAGAGGCGATAAAATTTTTGACAATTAAAATTGCGTAAGCTATTGACAAAATTCAAATATAGTGGTATAATCGATTAGGAATTGAATTCAAAGCGATGATGGGGCAAAAAGACCGGTGATATTTCCCACAGAGAGCCGACGGTTGGTGCAAGTCGGCGGAAGGTTCCGGTTAAACTCTCCCCTGAGCTTTCGACTGAACGGAAAGATCCAAGTAGGAAGAACGGGTTCTCCCGTTACAGAGACGGCATATGATCGTATGCTATGAGAAGGATTTCGGAAGAAATCAATCAGAGTGGTACCGCGGAAGTCAGCTTTCGTCTCTGTAACGAGACGGGAGCTTTTTTTGTGGAAAAAATCAGATAACCTTATATACGGGAGAAAGGGTAAATATGAAAAATACGGGGAAATACGTAAAGCAGTACTTTCCGGTAGAGGAAAGTAAAATGAGATGGGCTGAAAAAGACAGCATAACAAAAGCGCCGAAATGGTGCTCGGTAGATCTGAGAGACGGGAACCAGTCACTTATCGTTCCGATGGATCTTGAAGAAAAGCTGGATTTTTTTAGACTGCTTGTGAAGATAGGCTTTAAGGAAATAGAAGTAGGTTTTCCTGCGGCTTCCGAGACAGAATATACGTTTCTGAGAACGCTAATAGAGCAGGATATGATACCGGACGACGTAACGGTACAGGTGCTTACCCAGAGCCGTGAGCACATTATAAGAAAGACTTTTGAAGCGCTGAAAGGCTGCAAGAACGCAATAGTGCATCTTTATAACTCAACGTCGTTGGCGCAGAGGGAGCAGGTGTTCCGCAAATCAAAGCAAGAGATAATCGATATAGCGGTAAGCGGGGCAGAATTATTTGAAAAAATAGCCAAAGAAACGGGAACGGATTACAGATATGAGTATTCACCTGAGTCGTTTACCGGTACAGAGCCTGAATTTGCGCTTGAAATCTGCAACGCGGTCCTGGATGTATGGAAACCTACCAAGGAAAAGAAAGCGATAATAAATCTGCCCGTAACGGTTGAGCTTTCAATGCCTCACGTTTACGCAAATCAGGTGGAATATATGTGCGATAATCTCAAATACCGTGACTGTATCGAGGTTTCACTTCATCCTCACAACGACAGAGGCTGCGCCGTGGCGGATTCCGAAATGGGACTTCTTGCCGGAGCCGACAGAATAGAGGGAACGCTGTTCGGAAACGGGGAAAGAACCGGTAATGTTGACATAGTCACACTGGCGCTCAATATGTACTCGCAGGGAGTCGATCCTGAGCTTGATTTCAGCAATATGCCGGAGATAACCGAGCTCTACGAAAGAGTAACCAGAATGAAAGTTTATGACCGTTCGCCGTATTCCGGAAAACTGGTGTTCGCAGCGTTTTCGGGTTCTCATCAGGACGCAATAGCGAAGGGAATGAAATACCGCACTGAAAAAGGAAGCGAACTTTGGACGGTCCCGTATCTCCCCATTGATCCTACTGATGTCGGCAGAGAGTATGAGACAGATGTAATAAGGATAAATTCGCAGTCCGGAAAAGGCGGCATAGGATATCTGCTTGAAAATAATTTCGGGTATATTCTCCCAGCCAAAATGAGGGAGGACGTAGGATATGCGGTAAAGAGCGTATCGGACCACGCACACGCTGAGCTCACGCCCGCGCAGGTCGCTGAGGTTTTTGAAAAGAATTATGTTAACTTGTGCCTGCCGATCAAACTTACCGACTATCATTTTTTCAGAGGCGAGGAGATAAAAGCGTTTGTAACCCTGGAGGTAAACGGACAGACAAAGGAAATTTCAGCGAAAGGCAACGGACGCCTTGACGCAGTCAGCAACGCCATAAAGGAAGGGCTCGGCGTCAGATACAACGATCTCACTTATGAAGAGCATGCGCTTTCACGTGGCTCGGCTTCAAAGGCGGTGACCTACGTAAGTATAACGGACGAAACCGGAAAGAAATACTGGGGAGCGGGAATACATGACGATATCATCGCATCCTCAATAAACGCACTTATATCAGCGGTAAACCGCAAGCTGTCAGCAGAATCGGGCAAGTAATTCGAAAATTTATTTACCGGACGTCGGAAGCGGATCCGGTCAAAATCAAAAAACAGAGTTCGATAAGATAAATCGGAAAATATTTAGGGAGGAAACAAGAATGGGAATGACTATGACGCAGAAAATTCTGGCGGCACATGCAGGGCTTGACAAGGTGGAAGCCGGACAGCTCATAATGGCGGATCTCGATATGGTGCTCGGAAACGATATTACGTCGCCGGTCGCCATAAACGAGTTCAGAAAATACGGATTCAAAGAGGTGTTCGACAGGGAAAAGGTATCCCTTGTAATGGACCACTTTGTACCGAACAAGGACATAAAGGCGGCTCAGCAGACAAAGCAGTGCAGATGCTTTGCTTCTGAATGTTCGATAAAAAATTACTTTGACGTAGGAGACATGGGAATAGAGCATGCGCTTCTGCCTGAAAAAGGACTTGTTGGTCCTGGCGACGTTGTAATCGGAGCTGATTCTCATACCTGTACATACGGTGCTCTCGGAGCATTTTCGACAGGCGTCGGTTCAACTGACATGGCAGCCGGAATGGCAACGGGAAAGGCGTGGTTCAAGGTTCCCGCAGCGATCAGATTCAACCTCACCGGAAAACTCGGTAAATGCTGTTCGGGTAAAGACGTGATCCTGTATATCATATCACAGATAGGCGTTGACGGTGCGCTTTACAAGTCCATGGAGTTCGGAGGCGAAGGACTTGCAAGCCTGTCGATGGACGACAGATTGTGTATGGCGAATATGGCAATCGAAGCAGGTGCAAAGAACGGAATTTTTGAGGTAGACGGAATCACCGAGGCATACTGCAACGGAAGAGTAAAGCATGAAATCAAAGTTTACAAAGCGGACGAAGATGCGCAGTACGAGCAGGTGATCAACATCGATCTGTCTTCGATAGAACCCACGGTTGCTTGTCCGCATCTTCCGGAAAACGGAAGAAAAGCGTCTGAGCTCGGAGATGTACGCATCGATCAGTGTGTGATAGGCTCATGTACGAACGGCAGACTTTCGGATATGGAGACAGCTGCGGAAATATTCAAGGGCAGACATGTGGCAAAGGGAGTCAGATGTATAATAATTCCGGCTACTCAGTCGATATACCTTGAATGTGTCAAAAGAGGTTATACCGAGATATTCATAAATGCCGGTTGCGTTGTTTCCACACCCACCTGCGGACCGTGCCTCGGAGGATATATGGGAATACTTGCCGAGGATGAGGTGGCAATAGCGACAACAAATCGCAATTTCGTAGGAAGAATGGGACATATAACATCAAAAATATATCTTTCAAGTCCCGCGACGGCGGCTGCGTCTGCGGTCAAGGGATATATATGCGATCCGAGAGAACTTTGAGAAAGGGGAAAGAAAATGATAGTCAAAGGAAAAGTGCACAGATACGGCGACAATGTTGACACAGATGTTATAATTCCGGCAAGATATCTTAATACGGCAAATCATGCTGAGCTTGCAAAGCATTGCATGGAGGATATTGACAGCAGCTTTACATCAGTGGTGAAAAAGGGCGATATAATGGTGGCAGGAAGCAATTTCGGATGCGGTTCGTCGAGAGAACACGCACCGATAGCGATAAAAGAATCCGGAATATCGGTCGTCATAGCTAAAACTTTTGCAAGAATATTTTACAGAAACTCAATAAACATCGGACTGGCAATACTTGAATGTCCGGAGGCGAGCGAAAAGATAGAAGGCGGAGACGAGGTTGAAGTGGATTTCGACACCGGAGTGATAACCAACCATACCAAAAAAGAGACATACAAAGCACAGCCGTTCCCGAAATTTATACAGAATATAATTGCCAAGGGCGGACTTATGAATTCGATATCGGAGAAATGATATGAAAAAGAATATAACTGTACTGAACGGTGACGGAATAGGTCCCGAAATTGTCAGAGAGGCTGTGAAGGTCCTTGACAGAGTTGCGGAAAAATACGGTCACGGATTTGTGTATACCTACGTTGATATCGGCGGATGCAGTATTGATAAATACGGAGTACCGATAACGGATGAAGGCATGAAAAAATGTAAAGAGGCGGACAGTGTGCTTTTAGGTGCGGTCGGAGGACCGAAATGGGATTCCTGTCCGGCAGAAATACGCCCCGAAAAAGCGCTTCTGGCGGTGCGTAAGGAGCTGGGTCTTTTTGCCAATCTCAGACCGACAAAGCTGTTCAGCCAGCTTTCAAATGCTTCTCCTCTGAAAGAAAGTGTTATCAGTAAAGGGATAGACCTTATGATAGTAAGGGAACTTACCGGAGGAGTGTATTTCGGTAAAAAAGAACTTAAAACGGTCAACGGTGAAGAAGTGGCGACAGACATAATGCCGTATTCGGTACACGAGATAGAGAGAATCGGAAGAGTGGCATTTGAAAGCGCTATGAAACGAAATAAAAAACTTGCGTCGGTAGACAAAGCGAATGTTCTTGAAACGTCGCGGCTTTGGAGAAAGACGATGCATCGGCTGGCATTTGAGTATCCGGATGTGGAGTACAGCGACATACTTGTTGACAATACGGCAATGCAGCTGATAAAAAATCCTACACAGTTTGATGTCATAGTTACTGAAAATATGTTCGGAGACATACTCTCGGATGAAGCATCCATGCTTACGGGTTCTATCGGAATGATGCCCTCAGCATCTCTTTCTGACGGCAAACTCGGAATGTATGAGCCGATACACGGATCGGCGCCGGATATAGCCGGAATGAACATAGCCAACCCGATAGGAACGGTAATGTCGGTGGCGATGATGCTCAGATATTCGTTTGACATGAAAGACGAGGCAGATGATATTGAAAACGCCGTCAACAAAGTGCTTGATTCAGGTTACAGGACGGCGGATATAATGCAGGAAGGTCTTATAAAGGTTTCAACGGATAAAATGGGTGATCTGATAGCGTCGGAAATATAAAATAATATTGAAATTTTTGAGATTTACGGTAAATCATAAAGTCATAATTGTATGTCAAAACAGGACAGCGCCCGCACAATTTCTGACTTTCAACCGGATTTTGAAAATTACGGCAAAAAGCCAGCCTTCTATAACGTGGGCTGGCTTTCATTTACAAAAAAACAGAATGATCTTTCATACATTCAGGAGTATTATATTTGAATTTGATTATTCGACTAAATTGAAACAATCGTGAAAATCCAAGCAATTCAAGCAGGTCGCAATGGAAAAATTGCTTATTTATACAACGAATGCCTTTCACTACTCAGAAAAATGATTATTTCTTAGGTTTTTTCAAAAAATTTCTGTATTTCTGAAGAGAGTCGTTATATTTAAGAGATTTGAAATTCGGAAAGGATTTTATCATTCTGTTTTGCTGTCTGCTGAACATTCTGAGGATAGGGTGCTTTTCATCGGGATCGTGAAGTAACTCTGAAAATTCTTTGAGCTTTGCATCCAGACCGATAAAACCTTTGATTGTGATAAGTATGTCGGATATGAAAGCGCAAAGCATAACTGAGGTGAAAATTATCAGAATAAGAGGCGGAATTTTTTCCGTAAGCGAGGTCAAAAAAGGATGTATCAGCAAAATAAGAGCTACGGCAAATAACCCGAAAACAATTGCGCCTACAAGGCATATTCTGCCCTGAAAATTGAATTTTTTGTCCGAGTAATCCCACCATCGGCTGTGAAATAATTTTTCCATGGCGAAAGATGTTGCGTATTCAAGAGCACAGGCAATCAGAGCTCCGAAAATAAACAGCAACAAAGGATTATTTTCATGACCGAGAATTAACAAAAACAGCATTGAACCCGTCCCGTAGATCGGACAGTACGGGCCGTTGAGAAAACCGCGGTTAATAATCTTTTTTTCCTGCACAGAGCATAGTATGGATTCGTAAAGCCACCCGAGAAAGCTGTATATCAGAAACCAGAAAAAGAATTTGAACAGTGAGTACATATTTACCCTCTTTAAAAAGTTATAAGATAATTTTAAAGTAAAGTTGGAAATTTTTAAGGAGAAATATTTTAAATTCAATAGTTGATTTTGTAAAATAATGTATTTAAGTTGTTGACAACACACTTTTGAAATGATAAAATTTATCCACCGAGTGCGGTTGAGGTTGTAAACCACCGTGAGATTAAGGAGAATTTATGAATAAAATTTATAAATCGGTTTTAGAGTTGGTAGGCGGTACACCGCTTGTAGAACTATGCAACATAGAGAAATCGGAGAATCTGTATGCAAGGGTGATTGCAAAAATCGAAAGCTTCAATCCTGCCGGGTCGGTAAAGGACAGGGTAGCGGTTGAAATGATAGAAGAAGCCGAAAAAGATGGTAAACTGAACAAAAATTCGGTTATAATCGAACCCACAAGCGGAAATACCGGCATCGGGCTTGCCGCTGTATGCGCGGTAAAGGGATACAGACTTATAATCGTGATGCCTGATACCATGTCAGCGGAAAGAAGAAAACTCATGAAGGCATACGGTGCCGAATTAGTATTGACTGACGGCAGAAAAGGTATGCAGGGAGCGATTGAGGAAGCTGAAAAAATCAGATCCGGAATCCCGGACAGTATAATTGCCGGGCAGTTTGTAAATCCTGCAAACCCGCAGGCACATCTGAAAAGTACAGGTCCGGAAATATTCCGTGATACAGACGGAAAAACCGATATTTTTGTTGCCGGAATAGGAACCGGAGGTACAATAACGGGAGTAGGCAGATATCTGAAATCCAAAATGCCGAATGTGAGAATTGTAGGAGTTGAACCTGAAAAAAGTCCGGTGCTTTCAAAAGGTACAGCCAGAAGTCACGGACTTCAGGGAATAGGAGCCGGTTTTGTACCTGATGTTCTCGATACCGGAGTTTATGATGAAATAATGACAGTAAATGAAGAACAAGCGTTTTATGCTTCGAGACTTCTGGCAAAAAAAGAAGGAATACTGGCAGGTATATCTTCCGGCGCAGCGCTTTATGCGGCAATGAAAATTGCCGGACGCAGTGAAAACGAAGGAAAGAATATAGTTGTGCTGCTTCCTGATACAGGCGACAGATATTTGTCAACAGAACTTTTTTCGGAATAACCAACAAAGGCGCCGAAAAAATTCGCTATCATAAATCTTTTATAAAATCAAGAAGAGTCCTAATGATTTATTAATCATTAAGACTCATAAAGATTGAAAAAAATATATTTTTATGGTATAATAAGTCAAGTTATAAATAATCGGGAGATATCATAATGAAATTTGAATACACAGAGTATCATAAAAAAGCAAGCGATGAAGAGTTAATCGCTGATTTAAAATCTACTGCCGCGCTATTACATACAGCCTCTTTGTCAATGCAAGAATATGACCAAAACGGAACCTTTAGTAGTTCGGTAATTAGCAGAAGATTTGGCACATGGAATAATGCCTTAAAAATTGCAGAATTAGATTATAGAAACAGAAAATTTTCCGACATCGAACTATTCGAAAACATTGAAAACGTATGGATGAAATTGGGTAAACAACCCACTCGCAGAGATATGAATAATACACTTATTTCGAACATATCAAGTGGTGCCTATCTTAGAAGGTTTACCAAATGGTCAAATGCATTAAAATCTTTCGTTGCTTTTGTTAACGAGCAAGAAAAAGAATTTTTGGCTGCACCAAGCAATGAAACGACACACAAAACTAAAAGAGATATTAATTTAAGAATGCGATTTATTGTAATGCAAAGGGATAATTTTAAATGTTGTGCATGTGGTGCATCACCAGCCAAAGACCCCTCTGTAGAACTTCATATAGACCATATCTATCCGTGGGCTAAAGGTGGAGAAACAACATTAGACAATTTACAAACATTGTGTAGCAAATGCAATTTAGGTAAAAGTGATATACTATAAAAACCATAAACGGACTATGACATTTCGTGTGCCATAGTCCTTCATTTTTAGATTTGCACAAATTTGCACCAAAGTAGATTTTAGGGCAAAAGGAAAACCCCGAAACCCGTGATGGTTTCGGGGTTTTGGTTGTTCTTGAAATAATACAGATTATCTCTTTGAAAACTGCGGTGCGCGACGTGCCGCTTTGAGACCGTACTTCTTCCTTTCCTTCATACGCGGGTCACGTGTGAGGAATCCGGCTTTTTTAAGAGCGGGACGGAAATTTTCATCAGAGGCGAGCAGAGCTTTGGAAAGTCCGTGGCGTATTGCGCCTGCCTGACCGGAAACTCCTCCGCCGGTTACAGTACAGACTATGTCGAATTTTCCGACGGTATCGGTGACTTCATACGGCTGATTGACGATAAGTTTAAGAGTTTCAAGACCGAAATAATCGTCGATGTCACGTCCGTTTATCGTAACCGAACCGGTACCGGGATATATCCTGACTCTCGCAATGGATTTTTTTCTTCTTCCGGTTCCGTAGAAATAGGGCTTAGCGCTTGTGTACATAACAGATATCTCCTTTCCCTAAATTACAGAGTTTCAGGCTTCTGAGCCTGATGGTTGTGTTCGCTGCCGCGATAAACTTTAAGACGTGTGAGAGATTTTGCGCCGATGCTGTTTTTGGGAAGCATTCCCTTGACAGCGAGCTTTACTGCGAGCTCAGGACGGGAACTCATAAGAGTAGAGTACTGAACCTCTTTAAGTCCTCCGATATAACCGGAATGACGGCGGTAAAATTTCTGAGTAAGTTTTTTGCCGGTAAGGACCGCTTTTTCGGCGTTTATGATGATTACGTAATCACCGCAATCTGCATGTGGTGTGAAGTCAGTGCGGTGCTTGCCGTTGAGAATCTCAGCGGCAACAGCAGCCGTTCTTCCGAGCGGTTTGTCTGCGGCGTCGATTACATACCATTTACGCTGAACAGTGTCCGCGCTTGCCATGTAAGTAGACATTTTGTATCCTCCGTGAATATCTGAATTTTATATTAACGAATGGAATTATATCAAAAAAAAAGCAGGATGTCAATACTTTTTGCGAATAATTTTTTCGCTTTTCAACACATTGCCGAGAAATCTCATTTGTTCTCATTTAATCTCATTTATACATGGCTTTTGCTCGTTTGCAATAATTGTAAAAAGTGTTTCAACAATGTGCCGTTGTAACTTTTTATATCTCGTTTTTTCTCGTTTATCGGTCCGGAAAGCTCATTTGCAAAAATGTTGTTGACAAAAACGACGTAATATGCTATAAGGAAAGCGGTACTCATTAAAGAAAACGCTAATAAAAAAAACAGTAAGGGAGATAATCTATGGAAAACAAGATAGGACCGCTGCTTACTGACAGCGAACTTTATACGGCACTTGATACAGACAGATATCCCGCGCTCAAAGAGTGCGCACCGGCTTTTGAAAACGGTGAAATAAGCAGAGCTCGCCACATATTCGCAAGTGTGGCAAGAGAAATTTTTGACACGGACAAATTTTTCTCAATTCCGGGAAAAACCGGAAAGCCGGAGTTTACCGCAGGCGTAAAGGAAAAAGCCGAGCGAGCACTGAGACACGAAATGGTGAGCTGCGGTACACCTTTGAAGTACGAAGGAAAGGTTGACTGGTTTGCAAACCCGACCTACAATCAGTACAAGGAATGGACATGGCAGCTTTCAAGGCACGATGAACTTGTCGGATTGGCGGTTGCTTACAGGGCGAGCGGTGACGAAAGATACGCTGAGGGTTGCGCGGAGCTGCTGGACAGCTGGCTTAAACAGGCAGTACGTCCGGAACTGACAGAATCAGGATACGCTACCCTTTGTTGGAGAAGTATAGAATGCGGGATCAGAATGGGGCTGATGTGGCCGGAGATAATCCACACATTCATAAAATCGGATGCTTTCAGTGACGACCTTGTAGTTGATATTTTCAAATCGCTGTATGAGCACGCCCAGTCGATTCTCCACAGATTTACCGTTGCAAACTGGCACATTCACGAGCTTGACGGACTCGGACAGCTCGGGCTGCTGTATCCGATATTCAAAGACAGTAAAGACTGGTATCAGACGGCAGTTGACAGATTTTACAAGGAGCTGACAGAACAGCAGGTTCATCCCGACGGCTTCCATTACGAACTCTCTCCGGGCTATCATGGTGTGGTTATTCACCATGTTATGTCTTTTGTCAACACTGCGGAGGTATACGGAAAGAAAGTATCGCCCGAACTCTATGCGGTGATAGAAAATATGCTGACGGTCTACGTAAAGCTGATGCAGGCGAACGGACGAATTCCCAACATCAACGACGGCGGAGGAGACAAAGCCGACGCTATGGTTAGAAGATATATACGTTATTTTCCGGAAAATAAGCTTTTCAAGTGGGTGACAGGAGATAAATCCGGTGGTGAAAACAAGCTTGATACGGCGATTCTGTTTGAAAACTGCGGAATAATAACCATGCGCGACGATTGGGAAACCCCAAAGCTTTCGATTTTGTTTGACGCCGGACTTTTCGGACGCGGACACCAGCACGAAGACAAGCTTAATCTACTCATCTGCAACACCGAGAAGCAACTTCTTTGCGAAGCGAATACATATGCGTATGATACCTCCGACTGCCGTCGTTACTGCATATCGTCGAGAGGACATAATGTAGTGCTTGTGGACGGTCTTGAACAGAACCGCAGAAAAACATACAGCTGGCAGCAGAAAAACCTGACTGAAAAGGCGTTCGGAGCTGAGGTGATACGAGGCGTAAAGACAGATGCGGCAAAGGGAATATACAACGAAATGTTCGGAGAGAGCGCTGCGGGCGAAACGGTGCATAAGAGAACGGTAATATTCGTCAAGAAACCGGAATGCGGAGAACCGCTGGTGATAGCAGTTGACCGTATGGAGTCGGATAACAATCATGAATATACGGCAATCTGGCATTTCGACACACAGAACGCAAAGGTCAGCAACGGAGATTTTGTTTCAGATGAAATAAGCGCGTTTATCTGCGGAGATAAAGGCGAATGTGAAATAGTGTGCGGGCAAAGGACACCGGTTTTCCAGGGATTTATATGCCGCAGTGGACTTCAGGGGGCGGAGGAGCCCATTCCTACGTTACTTCACAAATACGTAGGAAAAAATACCTTCACCGTTACGGTGTTTTCTGTACATGGCAAGGAGGGCAGTCCCATTGATGCGATAAAGATCGACGGAAGCATTCTTGTCATCAGATACAAAAACGGAACAAGCGAAAATATAGAGATTGAATATTGAAATCTAACCTGTGCAGTATATTGACAAGGCGGACATTGTGTGATATACTTGTATTTAGGCAATGTCCGAAAAAAAGTAAACAAAGAGGTAACTGGAATGGAAAGAGTAAGATTCGGTATCATTGGTATCGGTAATATGGGAAGCGTCCATGCGCAGTATCTTTTCAACGGAGAAATAAACGGAGCGGTGCTCGGAGCAATATGTGACCTGAAAAAATCAAGACTTGATTGGGCAAGAAGCAAATTCGGAGACAGTCTTCCGCTTTTTACCGATTATAAAGAACTGCTGAAAAGCGGAACCTGTGATGTCGTGCTGATAGCGACACCTCATTATCTGCATCCGGTGATCGCGATAGATGCCTTCAACGCCGGACTTCATGTCATTTCGGAGAAGCCGGTAGGGGTGTATACGAAAGCCGTGACGGAAATGATGAAGGTAGCAAAGGCGTCGGGTAAGGAATTCGGAGTGATGTTCAATCAGAGAACTAACCCGGTTTACAGGAAAATGCGTCAGATAATACAGGACGGCGAGCTTGGTGAACTTAAAAGGATGGTCTGGATAGTGACAGACTGGTACAGAACACAGCAGTACTATGATTCGGGAGACTGGAGAGCGACGTGGTCAGGCGAAGGCGGCGGAGTGCTTCTCAACCAGTGCCCGCACAACCTTGATCTCTGGCAGTGGATTTTCGGAATGCCGAAGAGCATAACGGCTTTCTGCGATTACGGAAAATACCATAACATTGAGGTTGAGGACGACGTTACGGCTTACGCCAGGTACGAAAACGGTGCGACAGCCGTGTTCATAACTACGACCGGAGAATGTCCCGGAACAAACCGCCTTGAAATTTCCGGTTCAAAGGGAAAGCTTGTCGCCGAGGGCAAAAAACTTACATGGACAAAAAACGAAGGCGACGAGAGAGAGTATTGTTTTGCGGCTAAGACCGGATTTGACAAGCTTCCGACAACAACCGAGGTGCTCACGCCTGAATATGATATGCCGGAACAGCACAGAGGAATAACCCAGAACTTCACAGATCATCTTCTCAAAGGTACTCCGCTTCTTGCGTCGGGATATGAGGGAATAAACGGACTCACCATTTCCAATGCGATAATGCTTTCGTCGTGGAAGAACTGTGCTGTAAATCTTGACGATCCGAATCTTGCAGATGAGTTTTATGAGCTGCTTAAAGTGAAGATAGCCGGCTCAAAGAGAAAAGAGAAGGTAGCTGAGACTGAAGTCGCAAATCTTTCCGGAACTTACAGCTCCTGACGGACAATCGGACTGCAATTCAGAAAGAAAGAAGACATCGGCGAGCGTCTGAACGAAAAATAACAACAGCCCGTTTTCAGACGGGCTGTTGCCGGGTAACGGAGAAAAAATGGGAAAAGAAGCCAATATAAACCGAAAGACATCAAAAACGCCGGTCCTGCTGTACCGCTTTTTTTTGAAAATCAGCATGGCGGGTGCGATCTACGGAGCTTTTTCAATATCGACCGGAACGGCGATATCAGAATCGGGACTTCCGCTTACTATTTCGATAATGTCCGCCATTGCGTACGAAATATCGTATTTTATATACAAAAGCGGAAGTGAAAAATCAATACGCAACAAAACGACAGGTCAGATAACCGTACTTTTGAAAATGGTGGTTTTTATAGCCGGAATTTATGCGCTTATGTACGGGTCGGATCTTGTGTATGGAAAGAAATATTATGGTCTGCTGTTCCAGATCGCAGGACTTGTTTTTTGTCAGCAGATACATAATAACAGGAGGATTTATTCACATCTTTCAACTTTCTGTGAAAACGCCGGCACAGGTGTTCTTCTTGTAACCCTGAAACTGCTTTACGACCGTGTAAGCGGAGGAGAAAGAAATCTTTGGGTGCCTGCGGTGGCAGCAACATTTTTACTTTACGGACTGTCGGAGCTTTTCTTCCACTTTTACAATATCCGGAAGCACAGGGGCGATAATATTCCGGTTAAAATGCTGTTAGTAACCAGGGCAGAGCAGTTCATAAGGAACGGACTTGTCATAACAGTGATTTTTCTGTGCTGGGTATTGCTGGTACTCACCGGAAGTGTCAAAGCGATCGTTGAGTCAAGCCTGTATGACAAGATAACCAAGGTTTTGCCGATCATCATTTCCATAATCACGGTAAGTGTCACACTGTACAACAATTTCCTGAAAAAGCCGAAGATCGAGTACCTTCAATTTAACCCGAAACCTTCAAAAGAAGATTTCAGAAAAGAGCTGATAACAAAATACGGTGAAGATTCCGCTTCGGTAAAAGCGCTTGACTATGTAACCGAAAATATGAACAGCAAGAAGGGGTATTCACGTTACAACGGTGACGATTATTATGTTCACCCGATAGCGGTGGCTAAAATTCTGCTTGACAATGCGGTGTGCAGCGAAACGGCGATTACTGTTGCGCTGCTTCATGACTGTGTTGAAGATCTTCCGCAGTGTGATGAGGAATTTCTGAGAGCTGAATTCGGCGATGACGTAGCGAAAAAAGTAATGCTCGTTACAAAAAAGCAGGGAATTGATTACAGCCTCAGCAAAAACATGACAGAATACCTTGACCGCATTTCCGGTGACGTTGATTCGTCGCTGGTGAAGACCGCTGACAGAATGAATAACAACAGCACTATGGAGAACAGAAGCGAGGAAAAGAAAAAGTCAAAAACAAAGGAGACAAGGGAACAGTACCTCCCGTTTACCGGAAAAGCGATGCAAAACGATCCTGACAACAAAGAGTTTTATGAGCTTTCGAGGACTTTTTTCTCCCAGAACATAAGATAAAATGTTGCCGTTAACCGTTGCGGTAAAACGGTTCGCGCAGATCAAACATTTCTCTGCACCGGATCGGTTTTGGGAAAAGTTTTTTCCGGACTGAAATGTCGGATTCAGTATACGCAAATAAAAGCGAAGAGACCGCGGCGTCAGCCGCGGTCTCTTCGTGTATGCAATCTGAACACAGAAGTTGTGTAATGTATACAAAACAATGACGGCAAATTCTACACCTCCGTAAAGAAAATTTATATAATATATGTTGCCGTCTAAAAACTCAGTGGTATAATTGA
>CALWJW010000008.1 GCA_944381095.1 uncultured Clostridia bacterium
TCGGCAGGCAACCGTTCTCTGAAAGCTGACAGAGCATTCGCTCTTTAAAAGTTGACAGGCAACTGTTCTCTGAAAGCCGGCAGAGCAACCGCTCTATGAAAGCCGGCAGAGCAGTATTTGATTTTGCAAACTCTGAAAAGCTGCCGGTCAAACATCACCCGGATACAGGATTTTTCCGTTTATTACGGTGTCTTTCTGTCGGGAAGCGTATCCGGTCAAATATATAACACCGGATAAGAGACTATTGTCAACGGGATCTGTTTTTATCCGTATCCGGTGATCCGGCGACGGAAAAATATTAAATAATCTTATCAGGCAGGCATCTATGATAGCACTCATTCTAAAATTTTTTTCGGCAAAGAGATCGGGAGAGGCGGAAATGCGTTCGGTTACCGGCAAGGTGTGCGGAGTGGTCGGAATATTTCTCAACATTCTGCTTTTTGCCGTAAAACTCGCGGCGGGATTGTTTTCCGGTTCTCTCTCGGTGACCGCCGACGCATTCAACAACCTTTCCGACGCCGGTTCTTCTGTCGTTACGCTTATAGGATTCAAGCTTTCCGAAAAGAAGCCGGACAGACATCATCCTTTCGGACACGGAAGGTTTGAATATATTTCCGGGCTGATTGTAGCGTTCATGATACTGCTTATGGGTACAGAACTTGCCAAAACTTCTGTCGGCGGACTTGTCGAACCGACTGTGCCGGAGTTCGGAGTGCTGACTACCGCCGTACTTGTTTTTTCGGTACTGGTCAAGCTGTATATATACGGGTATAACACAAAATACGGAAAAAGGATATCGTCATCGGCAATGCTTGCAACCGCAAAAGACAGTTTCAGTGATATTGTTTCGACAACTGCGGTGCTTGTCGGTTCTCTCATAGTGAAATTCGGGGGAGTTCCTTACGTTGACGCGGTTTTCGGTCTTGCGGTTTCACTTTTCATAATCTATTCCGGATTCAGGGTTGCAAGAGAAACGATATCTCCGCTTCTCGGACAGAATCCGTCTGCGGAATTTGTGAAAAAAGTCATCGACATTGCCAGGTCTGACGACAAAATTCTCGGAATACACGATCTTGTGGTACATGATTACGGACCGGGAAAGGTAATGGTTTCTCTGCACTGTGAGGTTTCGTGTTACGAGGATCCGATAACTTTGCACGAAATTATAGACAGACTTGAAGTTGCGATTTCGGAAGAGCTTGACTGCATGACTGTTATACATATGGATCCCGTCGACACAAAAGACGAACTGCTCGGAGAGCTTCACAAAGAGATCGGTGAAACGCTGAAAAACCTGAATATCGGTGCGTCTTTTCATGATTTACGCATTGTACGTGCTTCCGATGCAAAGAATGTGATTTTTGATCTGGTACTGCCGGCGGATCCGGATATAAAGCCCGAGGAGATCATACGGACAGTTACAAAGGAAATAACTTCAAAGCATCCGGATTACCGTTGTATCATAAAGCCCGACAGAGATTATACCGGCAGAATATAAGCCGGTTATGCTTTCGGCTCTCGGGTCAGACGGGAAATCCGGCAGGAGTGATAGGAAAATATTAAGGCAACACCGCACAATTCTGACTGCGCAAATCTGCCGTCAGATTTTTCGTCAAACAAACCAAATTGACGCAGGCAATAGTGGATCTATTGACAAGGAGATTTGTGCAGTTTGGCGAAAAAGATGCAAAAAGTTGTGCGGTCAAGGCGCGAGCCGTGAATTGCGCGGTGGTGCCTTAAATGTACGCAAGCGGAAACCTGTGCAAAAAACGGAAAGATGAGCACAAAGCCGTCAGCGCTGCGACAAAAAACAATAAAACAGCGTACAGATAGAGTTGAGAACAAATTGAGAAAACCGGCGCTGTGATTAAAAGTGCTGCAAAAAATCGGAAAACCGGCGCTGTGATTAAAGGTTCTGCAAAAAAATCGGGAAACGGCGTTGTGATTGAAAAGTTTTACAAATAAAAGAGAAAAGGGGCGGTCGTTCGGTATGGCGGATGCAGTAATCACAGAAAACAAATTCATTAAATGCGGACTTTGCGGTCTTGTCGGACATCCGCTCGGACACAGTTTTTCACCGCAGATACATTCACTTATCGGCGGTTACGAATACAGACTTTTTGATCTTCAACCGGAACAACTTGCAGATTTTTTCGGTGCAAGGAACTTTTCCGCAGTCAATGTCACTATCCCGTATAAGACCGATGTGATGAAGTATTGTGACCGCATTTCAAGGGAGGCGCAGATAATAGGGAGCGTCAACACCGTCGTAAAGGAAAAGGACGGAACGCTGTCCGGTTATAATACAGATTATTTCGGTTTTAAAAGTATGGTGGAAAAAGCCGGGGTAAATGTACGTGGAAAAAAAGCCGTCGTGCTCGGAAGCGGCGGTTCTTCAAGAACGGTGGTGGCTGTTCTGAGAGATCTCGGCGCCTCTGAGACGGTAGTGATATCGAGGAGCGGTCCGGATAATTATCTTAACATCTCAAAACATTCCGACGCCCGTATCATAGTCAACACTACTCCGTGCGGTATGTATCCGCGTAACGGCGAAAAAGCTCTGTCGCTTAGTGTTTTCACCGATCCGGAGGGCGTTTGCGACATTGTTTACAATCCTGAAAAAACCGCTCTGCTTCTTGAAGCGGAAAAACTCCGCATACCTTACGCCGGGGGGCTTTATATGCTGGTGGCACAGGCGGTCAAGGCGGCAGAATTCTTTTTTGATACCGTTATCGACGGTAAAAAAATAGACAGTATTTACCGTAAGATAAATTTCGGGATGAGAAATATTACTCTTGTAGGCATGCCGGGTTGCGGTAAGTCGACCGTCGGCAGGTTTATAGCTTCACTTACCGGAAAGAAATTTTTCGACTGTGACGATTATATAACGGAAAAGACCGGCGCTACCCCGGAAGAGATAATCAGAAGTCAGGGCGAAGCCGGATTCAGAAGTATCGAAACCGAAGCGCTTGCAGAGCTTACCCGGATGTCAGGCGCGGTGATCTCCTGCGGGGGCGGTGCAGTGACTGTTCCGGAAAATATACCGCTGCTGAGACAGAACGGCAAAGTTGTCTACCTTGAAAGGGATATTGCCGAGCTGGAAACAAAAGGCAGACCTCTGTCCGAGGGAGGCAGGGAAGTACTTGTCAGAATGCTTGAAAAGCGTGATCCGCTTTACAGAGAGGCGTCGGATTTTTCAGTCCGGGTATGCCAAACTCCTGAACTTACTGCAAAGAAAATTCTCGAATATCTTGACTGACGTATCCTCGACAACTTTGAATTTTAATTTAAATCCGCCTTTTTCGGTGACAGGTAAGAGGCGGATTTTTGATTAGGGATAACTTTGCGCGTTTAACTTCCGTGTTCGGCGCCAAAGATATCCGACCGCGGTTTGCTGTAAAAGTATGACTGCGGGAGAGCTATTTTTGTGCAAAAAAGTTATTGAAAACAAGACCCGAAAGTTATATAATGAATAAGATTAAAATCATGAAAGAACGGTGTTGGTTTTGGAAATTTTTGACTTTGTCGGCAATTTCTTCTCAGCCGATATATTGCTTTCGCTTGGTGTCGCTATCGCGGTAGGTCTGGTGTTCAACAGAATCGTCAAAAAGCTCGGTCTGCCGAATGTAACGGGTTATCTTATTGCCGGAGTGCTGATAGGTCCAAGTGTTTTCCAGATAATTCCTTCTGTTTTTATTCCCAAGCTTACCGTACTTGTAAACGTCGCTCTCGGGTTTATCGCTTTTTCGATAGGCGGTGAGTTTCGCATCTCAAAAATACGGAAGATAGGAAAAAGTGTTCTTGTTATCACATTTTGTCAGGCACTTTTCACTACTTTTATCGTCGACATAGGGCTTCTTGCTTTCGGATTTCCTACGTCCGTCGCTATTTGCCTGGGAGCAATAGCAACTGCGACGGCTCCTGCGGCAACCTTGATGGTGGTAAGGCAGTATTCGGCGAAAGGTCCCGTAACTTCAATACTTTTGCCGGTTGTCGCACTTGACGACGCGATCGGACTTATGGTCTTTTCAATATCGGTATCCGTCGCAAAAATGTCGCTTGCCGACAAAGCCGTGAGCACTTTGAGTATGCTTCTGGATCCTGTCGTGGAAATAGTTCTTTCTCTTGTGATAGGCGCTGCAATAGGTATTGTGCTCACTTTCGGGCTCGGATTTTTCTCGTCGCGCTCAAACAGACTGACGTCGATAATCTGCGCAGTGTTTCTCGGTACGTCGGTAGCGTCTGTATTCGGACTTTCGTCGCTGCTCCTGTGTATGTCGATAGGCGCCGTTATGGCGAATTTTTACGGTGAAAGCGAAAAAATGCTTGATGTAACCGAACATTGGACTCCGGCGGTATTTCTGCTGTTTTTCGTGATTTCGGGCGCGGAGCTTGACTTTGCGGTACTGCCGACAGTGGGAATTCTCGGCGCTTTGTACATAATTCTCAGGTCAGCCGGAAAATATTTCGGGGCGAGAATTGGTGCTTCGGCGGTCAGGGAAGACAAAAATGTCAGAAAGTATCTCGGAGTGGCACTCTTACCGCAGGCAGGAGTAGCTATCGGGATGACTCAGGTGGTGGGAGAGGCGTTGCCTTCCGAATACGGTGAAAAAATCAGGGCAGTGGTTCTCTGTGCGACGCTTGTCTATGAGCTCGTCGGACCGCTGCTTACCAAAATGGTTCTGACCAGAGCCGGCGAAATAGTTCGCGGTAAAGACAAAGGAAATGTTTCGGATGCCTCGGTCAGGACGTCTGACGCCGTTACACAGATAACGACTGAAAATGCGACGGACGTAAGTTGTGCCGAAGCTACCGCAGATAAGCCGGACGGTGGGAAAGTCTGACATTCCGATACTGAAAACAGCGTGTGTAAATCCGGCTTTTATAAGAGATTCCGGTATTAAGCGTATAAAACAGTTCAATAAGGCAATTTTCAGCAGTCCTGCCTCTGGCCGGACTGCTGTTTTGATACCGGTGGCAAAGCGGAAGGCTTTCAGGTATAACAGGCATCCCGAGTTTATTCCGAACAGATTTTTCTCAGGCTTTACACAGACTATACCGGTTTTGAGCAAAGCTGTTGATTTGAATGAAGTGGTGTAGTTTTCGTTACAGTAAGCCGTAACGTCGGCAGAGCCACACCGGGAATTTTTCCGTGTTCAATTGTAGCTGCCTTGGTGCTGATCAAAGATATTTTACCGTGTGTTTTTTCACCGAAGCGTCATAATTAAACGCTTGACAATTTTCCGCCTGAACGTTATAATTATACGTAAGGGTATATGCTGAGCTTTTGATCAGAGTGCGGTCAGTTAGCCGCTTGTTGAGCGAAATTTTTCCAAACGGAAAAGAAAGGCAGGGATATAATGACTACCGAAGAGCTTAAAAAGAATTATAAAGTTTACCTTCACCGGATAAAAGAGCAGATACCGGGGATCCTTGACAACGGTCCGTTGAAAAGAAAAACAATAATTGACAAAGCAGTAGAGCGGTCGCCGTTGACTCCGGACGATAAAAAGGATTTCAGAGCCTCCGGGGTTCTCGCGCTTTACCGGAGCATAGTCGGTACAGCTTTGCAGAGAATGCAGCAGTACGGAGACCTGAAAGTAAACGAACATAACGAAATAAGTCTGAGTAAAACCCCCGGAGTAATCGTGCGGGAGGCAGAGGTCGCCCGATACATAATAGAACTTCTCAAAACAGGAACTCTTACTGCAAAAGAGATTTTAAGCGACTGCATTAAATATTTCGGAGCAGACAAAACCCAGTCGGTTTCGGACGACGACGACATCGATACTCTTGTCAGAAAGCTGCTTCCTTCTCTCACCAAGAGGGGAAAACTTGTTTACGCTTACGGAAAATACAGCCTTGCTCCGGATACTCTTGTCATCAGAAAGCCCAAATCGCTTTTTGAGGAATTCATAACTTTGCTTAACTCCAAGGGCGGGGAATTTTTCGAGAATTTTTCAGCGCTGCTCCTCGACCGCTATTACCGGGATACCGGCATGAACGTAGGATACTGCAACGTCATAGGCGGTTCCGATGACGGCGGTATAGACGTGATGCTTGAGGTCAGCGATCAGCTGGGATTTGAGGATAAGATACTGGTTCAGTGCAAGCAGAAGACAAATTCGGCAGTAACACTCAAAGAGCTGAAAGAGTTTGTGGGGGCGTTTTATGTCGAAAAGGGAACGAGAGGAATTTTTATGACCACGTCGAGATTCCATAAGGAAGCGTCCAAGCTTTTCGGTCAGCTTAATGACATTATTCCGATAGACGGTCCGAAGCTTTTTGAGCTTGCAAAGAAATGCCGTTGCGGACTTAAAGAAGACGGGGACGGGTTTGTGATCGACAGAGAGTTTTTCACGGTATGAAAGTTCAGATGCGCAGACCTGACGATGTTGACCTTCAAAACAGAAAAAACACAAAAGTTTTCCGTAACGCGGAAAAAAGTATTTGCTTTTCCGGACTTTTTGTATACGTTCGGGTTTACCGGTATCGGGAAACTGAACTGCATTCGGTATTTAAAATGACTGCAAATTAAAAATGACTGCAAAACAGAAAGGGTATTTATCATGAAATCAGCAGCAGATCAGAAAAGAATAGTTTCACTTCAGGATATTTCCTGTCTCGGACAGTGCTCCCTTACGGTCGCACTTCCGATACTTTCGGCAATGGGGCACGAGACGGTGATTTTGCCCTCGGCGGTGCTCTCGACTCATACCGGAAACTGGAAAGGTTTCACTTTCAGAGACCTTACAGACGATATTCCGCCTATTCTCGATCATTGGGAAAGCTACGGGATAAAATTTGACGGTATTTATACGGGTTATATCGGAAACCCGGCTCAGTTTGATATGGCTCTGCGTGTAAAAAAATCGTTCCTTAACGACGGAGCGGCGCTTATAATCGACCCCGCAATGGCGGATTACGGAAAACTCTATACCGGATTTGATCAGGCGTTTGTAAAGAAAATGGCGGTCTACGCATCAAATGCGGATTATCTGCTGCCTAACATAACCGAGGCGGCTTTCATGGTGGGAATGGATTACAGGGAAAGGCTGTCATACGACTCCGGCTACATCGAGGCACTGGTAAACGCCTTGCTTGACACCGGAGCGAAAAACGTCGTGCTTACAGGCGTAGAATACAAAGAAGGCGAGATCGGCGTCTGCGTTTGCAACCGGGATGAAAGAAAGATGAAATATTATTTCGGTGAAAAGCTGCCGACTTCGGTACACGGAACCGGCGATATTTTCGCATCGGTTTTCACCGGCGCGCTGATAAAAGGTTTCGATGCTCTTGAAGCGGCTTCAAAAGCGGCGAAGTTTGTTTGTATGTCGATAGAAAACACTCCGTCAACGCATGTTTACGGAGCTAATTTCGAGGGAATACTTTCAAAAGTAAACGATCTCTGAAATACGGTTTTGTGCTGAATTTACCGGCAGTCGCAGCAGTTTTCCGGGGAAAAATCAACCCTTTGCCTCGGTTGCTTAATTAAGGGCGTGGATTTTTAAAAACTCGCCACGTACAGCTTCGACGGTCTTACGGCGTATGACTGAGCAATGTACGCCGTGCGCAACAGTGTTGTCAAACTGTAAACAGTCCCGTACATCACGGTCTGATCGGAACGATGTTTTGTTTTACGTATCGGCGCGGTTAAGCCGCCGTCAGTCACCCGTACAGCGGCGCTTATCAGATCAATGCTCGCCGTAAGCAGCGGCGTTCGGCCGACCAACGCTGATTTTCAGCAGTTCCGGCTTATCGGCTTTATTGCCGGAGAAAGGATTTTTATGGCAGGATACAGACAGTCAAGAATAAATGAAACTCTTACCCATTCAATCGCCGAAGGGGTAAGACAGCTGAAAGACCCGGTCATCACCGACAGCTTCGTTTCGATAACGGATGTCAGCTGTGCCCGTGATCTTAAAACCGCAAACGTTTATTTTTCATTTTTATCAAAAGTATATACTGAGAAAGAAGTCAGGGCATCGCTTAAAAAAGCGGCGGGTTTTCTGAGAACTTATATAGCAAGAAACGTAAATCTCAGAGAAACCCCGACGCTGAACTTTGTTTTTGACTCTTCGCTTGAAAGAGGCAACAGAATTTCGGAAATATTGTCCTCTATCACGTTTTCGGAAGACAATGAAAAAAATTCAGACAAAGTTTCAGAGGCGGAAAAGGACGGATGTGAGGAAAACGGCGATGAGAGAGGTTGATATTCCGGTATCTTCCGGATATAAGGTGCTTATAGGTTCAGGTCTGCTTTCAAAACTCGGACAGGAAACGGCAAAAACCGCCGGCAACGCAAAATATTGCATTGTAACCGATGAAAATGTAGCTCCTCTGTACCTTGAAAAAACCTTGACTTCGCTTCGGAGTACAGGCGCTGAGGTTCTCGGCTTTGTTTTTCCCTGCGGAGAAAAAAACAAAACTACCGCAACGGTCCTTCGGATACTTGAATTTCTTGCTGACAATCATTTCACACGCTCCGACGTTCTTGTCGCTCTCGGCGGAGGTATAGTCGGCGACGTTACCGGATTTGCGGCTTCGGTTTATCAGAGAGGGATACGTTTTGTTTCGGTACCTACCACCGTTCTTTCTGCGGTCGATTCTTCTGTCGGAGGAAAGACCGGAGTCAATCTCGGCGGACTGAAAAATCAGGTAGGGACCTTCTGGCAGCCGTCACTTGTGCTGTGCGACACCGATACTTTTTCTACCTTACCGGACGAGCAGTTTGCATCCGGAATGGCTGAGGTGGTGAAGTACGCCGCAATTTTCAGCGAAAAGTTCGGGGAAAAACTTCTGGCAGATTTTGTCCTGCCTGACGTCATCGCCGAGTGTGTTGAATTCAAACGCAGCGTAGTCGTTCGGGACGAGCGTGATACAGGTCTGAGGCAGCTTCTTAATCTCGGACACACGTTCGGGCACGCCGTCGAGAAAATTTCCGATAATTTTTACTTTCACGGCCAGGCGGTGGCAATCGGAATGGTAATGGCGTTCAACGTCGCTGTAAAGCTCGGGGTCTGTCCGGAAAGCGAGACCGCAAAGCTGGTTCAACTGCTTCGGAAGTTCGGTCTTCCCCGGTCGGCAGGATTTTCCCGTGATGAAATGCTTTCCGCGATGCAAAGTGATAAAAAAAGAAGCGGAGCGAAAATAAATCTTGTGCTTCCCAGAAAATTCGGTGAATGTTTTATCTACACGACTGATATGTCGGCTTTGCCGGATATAATAAGTTATGCAATGTGATTTCCGAAAGGTCATGCTATGAATATTTTCATACCGGAATTTTTACCGCACGGAACGGTAGACGCCGTGCCATCAAAATCTGATCTCCACCGGGCTCTGATCTGCGCCTCCCTGTGCGACACTCCGACCTTCATTCATGCCGGACAGCTTTGCGAGGATACCGGCGCAACGGTCCGGTGCCTGAGGGCACTCGGCGGCAGGGTGGAATGCGGCGAAAAGGGTTTAACCGTCTGCGGAAAGCTTACCGGCGGCGGAAACCTTGATTGCGGAGAAAGCGGTTCCACCCTGCGCTTTCTGCTGCCGGTAGCTGCGGTGCTTGGAAAACGGACTGAATTTACAGGCAGCGGAAAGCTGCCGTTGCGCCCGATGCGGGTTCTGCTAGAGGCGCTGAGGGAAAAAGGTCTTAAAGCTGACAGCGATTTTCTTCCGATCTCGATCGACAGCAGAGCAGAAGCGGGAGAATACCGGATACCCGGAAATATAAGCTCACAGTTTGTCAGCGGACTTATGATGGCGTTGCCGGTATCAGGTAAAGAGAGCGTGATCAGGCTGACGACAAAGCCCGAAAGTGAGCTTTATATAGAAATGACACGTTATACACTCGGCAAATTCGGAATACACTGGGAAAAATTCACAGACAAAGAAAGCAAAGCCACAGGTTACAGGTATACCGGAGGAGATTATGTATCCCCCGGGGAATACATAACGGAGGGAGATTGGTCCGGAGCGGCTTTTTTTGCGGTTATGGGAGCTCTCAAAGGAAGTGTGACGGTGAACGGATTGAACAATGCCGGTATCCAGCCTGACAGAAATATAATAAACATCATTAAGAGCTGCGGGGCAAGGGTAACGCTGAACGGAAACGGTTTTTCGGTGTGCCATGACAAACTCGGACCGTTCAGGGCAGACGTAAGCGGATTTCCCGATCTGTTCCCGGTGCTTGCGGTACTTGCCTGCGGAGCAGAGGGAGACAGTCTGCTTTACAATGCGGCAAGACTGAGAATAAAGGAAAGCGACCGGATAGAGACAACGGCTGAGCTTATACGCTCGCTCGGAGGCAGCGTAAGCGTCGGTAACGACTGGCTTGAAATACACGGAAAAGGTTATCTTGACGGCGGAATTGCCGACGGAGCAGGAGACCACAGAATAGTAATGAGTGCCGCCGTGGCGTCGGTAATAAGCAAAAAAGGCGTACTGATAAAGGGCAGCGAGGCTGTCGGCAAATCATACGGGGATTTTTTTGAAGCGATAAGAAATTGCGGAGCAGTGCCGTCGGGAAAGGATGAGTAAAAATGCAGTCGGTTTTCGGTGACAAACTTGTAATTGAGGTAAGCGGGGAATCGCACGCGGAATTTGTCCGGGCAAAAGCATGCGGTATACCGTCCGGCTTCCGTGTGGATATGACCGAGCTTGAAGGATTCATGAAAAGACGTCAGGGCGGAAATCTGCCGTATACCACCAAACGCAAAGAGGAGGATAAGCCGGTTTTTGAAAGCGGACTGAGTCCGGAAGGAATAACCGACGGAAATCCTCTTATCGTTACGATATACAACAGAAATGTAAGGTCAGGTGATTACAGCGGATTTACGGATACTCCAAGACCGTCACACGCCGATTACACTGCCATAAAGCGGTACGGCAGCGGGATCGATCTGAGAGGCGGAGGTCATTTTTCGGCAAGACTTACCGCGCCGCTTGTCGCAGTCGGAGGCATACTGAAACAAATGCTTCATACAAAAGGTATCTATATAGGGACCCATCTTTACGCAGTCGGAAACATCTGCGATACTCCTTTTTCGCTTACCGAAGTAAGCAAAGACGATTTTGAACGGGTTTTGCGGCAGCCGGTGCTTCCGGTACTTGATGAGGAAAAAGGCAAACAGATGGAAGTTCTGTTAAGTACGGTTGTCAGAGATCTGGATTCAGTAGGAGGAATAGTCGAATGTGCAGTTACCGGACTTGAAGCCGGATACGGAGAGCCGCTGTACGGGGGAATAGAAAATCGCATTGCGGGTGCGATGTTCGGACTCGGAGGGGTGAGAGGTATCGAGTTCGGTCTCGGATTTGAAGCCGTAAAACTGAGAGGCAGCGAGCACAATGATCCGTTTACGATAAAGGACGGAAAGGTTGTGACGGTGACAAACAATTGCGGCGGTGTTATAGGCGGTATCAGCGACGGAATGCCGATAGTGTTCAGGGCGGCGTTCAAGCCGACGGCGTCAATCGCGAAAGAACAGGACACGGTCAAGCTGTCTGAAATGAGAAACGTGAAACTGAATATAAAAGGCAGACATGATCCGTGCATAGCAATACGCGCATTGCCGTGTGTTGAAGCGATAACGGCGGCGGTGATTACCGATATAATTCTGGAAAAAGACGGCTCGTTAAATCTTTGAATTCCGGATTACGGGTGCGATCTGAACAGAAATTTTCGTGATTCATGGACTTTGATTGGCGTTGACGGAGGTCGATTTTGGATAAAAAGACGGATATCATAGCGGTGGTCGGACCGACCTGTTCGGGTAAGTCCGCTCTGGCGGTCGAGCTTGCGAAAATTTACGGCGGGGAAATCATTTCCTGCGATTCTATGCAGGTGTACCGTGGAATGGATATAGGAACCGCGAAAATAACCGAAAAAGAAAAGCAGGGAATTCCGCATCACCTGATAGATATCGTGGAGCCTACCGGAAAATTCAGCTGTGCGGATTATGCCTGCGCGGCAAAAGAAAAGATAAATGAAATATCGGGCAAGGGCAAGATTCCGATATTTTGCGGCGGGACCGGGCTGTATCTGAACAGTGCAATTGAAATAAAAAATCTGTCGGCGGCTCCTGCCGACGGGGAACTGAGAAAAAAACTTGAAGAAAAACCGCCGGACGAGCTTTACCGGATGCTTTCCGGAACAGATCCGGATTCCGCGGCGAAAATACATCCGAACAACGTAAGACGGGTCATCAGGGCTATTGAAATATATATGCTGACCGGTAAAACAAAAACCGAGTGGGACGCCGAATCAAAAACTCCCGTATCTCCGTACAGAAATGTCAGAATATGCCTTGATTTCAGAAACAGAGAAAACCTTTATTCGCTGATAGACAAAAGAACGGAGGCCATGTTCGGCGCCGGGCTTGTAAACGAAGTAAGGAACCTTGACTGCGAAGAATTCCGGAAATCAACTGCGTCCGAAGGCATAGGCTACAAAGAGGTGCTTATGTACCTCGACGGCAGGATAACTTACGATGAGGCGGTGGAGGCAGTAAAAAAAGCGTCAAGAAATTACGCGAAACGTCAGCTTACATGGTTCAGGGCAGAAAAAGATCTGCACAGGATTTTCGTTGATGAATTTCCGCAGCCAAACGGAATCGGCAAATTTGAATTTATTGTAAATTCTGCTGTTAATATTATAAATAGTAGTTTGAATATGGTATACTGAAAGAAATCCGTTGAGTTGAAAGGGGATGACTGCTTGGACGAGGAATACAGACAAAAAGTTGCGGAAAATATCGGCAGCGTACTCGCGCGAATACGAATGCTTTCCGGAGGACGTGACGTAAAACTGCTTCTTGCCACCAAAACCGTGCCGGCTGACGTTATAAACAGTCTGACGGGTGAAGTGCTGATAGGCGAAAACAAGGTACAGGAGCTTGAAGAAAAATACCCCCTGCTGAAAAAGGACGGGCTTACCGTTCACTTTATCGGTCATCTGCAAACAAATAAGGTGAGAAAGATAACAGACAAGGTGAGCATGATACATTCGCTTGACAGCATGGAACTTGCCGCAGAAATTTCAAAGAGGAGCTTGGTAAAAGGTTTGAAAATGCCTTGCCTCGTTGAGGTAAATATCGGACGCGAAGCCGACAAAGGCGGAGTTCTTCCGGAGGATACCGAAAGATTTGTAAGAGAGGCGTCGGTTCTACCCGGAATAAAAATCTGCGGGCTTATGACTATGGCGCCGGCTCATATCACTCCGGATGAATACAGAATGTATTTCAGTCAGACAAAGAATATATTCGACCGACTGACGGAGCTTGCGATACCGGGAACGGAGATGAAAGAGCTCAGCATGGGAATGTCAGACAGCTATGAGGAGGCGGTCGAATGCGGGGCAACAATCGTCAGAGTCGGAAGCGCCGTTTTCGGCAGAAGAGTCTGAGTTCGGTAAAATCCGCATACTTCCGACAGTTTCATTCTGCCGGAGACAGGAATAAATTTTCAATGCCTGCCGGCACATTCGGAATCAGATTGAGCGGTCTGGTTCTGTGACAGAGACAATAAGTCTGATGAAGAGCCTGACAAAAACAAAGCGGATCCGGAGAAAGCGTAAAACGGAGAGCAAAGTCAAGCCGGATCAAAGATTACAAAGCAGTAAAATGAAGTCAAAACAAAGAGAAAATAAAAACGTACGTCTGAAAGACTCAGACGGGGGAGGATTATTATGGCGTTATTTTCAAACAAAAGAAGTATGAGTTATGATGAAGAGGACGACGCGCTTCTCAATGCGATGACAGTGGAAGATATACCGGTAAGATCTGAAATATCCCACAGTGCGTTGCAGATGAAAGTGGTCAAACCGAAAAAACTGATAGAAGCTACCGAAATTGCCGACAGCCTTAAAGGCGGACAGACGATAGTGCTTAACCTTGACGAGCTTTCGGACGCTCACGCAAGAAGGATACTCGATTACATAGCCGGGGTGATATACGCTATCAACGGAAAGATAGAGCGTCCTTCGGACAGAACATTCCTGCTTACACCAAAAGGTGTAACGGTTGCGACCGAAGAGGACAGCGAAAAATAATCTGACGTCCGCAAACAGTGATCCTGTGTCGCTCCGAAGCGGCGATACAGTGCCGCTTTTGAAACAGCGATCGAATGTCGCTCCGAAGCGTCGATACAGTGCCGCTTTGCAACGGCGATACAGTGTTGTTCTGCAAACAGTGATACAGTACCGCTTTGCAACAGCGATTCATTGTCGCTCCGGAACGGGCGCATTCGCCGAAATCACAGTATCACAGATGCGGACCGGAGTGTCCGGGGTTCTCTTTGTAAATTGTAAAAATGTCATCGGTTATGCCTGTTGAATAAGCCCGCGCGGAAGTCGGTTAACGGCAGCAAGCGGGAGGTACTGTTGCACATGATAGAAATCAAAGGGAAATACTGTACAGCAAAAATTTTCACCGATACGGTCGACAGTCAGGCAATTTCACAGGTCATCGGACTTTGCAATCTGAAATGTTCCGAAGGCAGCCGTATCAGGATGATGCCTGACATACACCCCGGAACGGGATGTACCGTAGGTACAACAATGACAGTAAAGGACATGGTGTTGCCGGACCTTGTCGGAACTGATATCGGTTGCGGGATGGAGACTGTCAGGATAAAGGAGTCGTTTATTGAGCTTCAAAGGCTTGACAAGCTGGTAAGAGAAAAAATCCCGTCCGGTTTTTCTCTGCGCGAAACAGCGCATGAATCGGCAGAAAACATCGATCTGACAAAACTTCACTGCGCCGGTCACATTGACATGGGACGTGCGCTGAAAAGTTTGGGAACTCTCGGCGGAGGAAACCATTTCATCGAAGCCGACCGGGACGGGGAAGGAAATATATATCTGGTTATTCATTCCGGAAGCCGTCGGCTGGGAGCTGAGGTCGCCGCCTATTACCGCGATCAGGCGATTATGCAGACAGTATCGGCTGGTGAAAACGAGTCCGTTCTGAAATCCGGAAAGGGTATGCACGTACGTAGAAGAAACAACTGCACATCAAAAACACCGGCTGCGGGACGGTTCGCATTCATTTCGGGAGGACTTTTTGACAGTTATATACACGATATGGAAATTGTCCGAAGGTTTGCATCACTCAACCGCAGAGTAATTGCCGACATTCTGCTCAGGGGTATGAAGCTGAAGGCGGCAGAGCGATTTGAAACGGTCCACAATTACATTGATACAGACAAAATGATACTGAGAAAGGGTGCGGTCTCAGCTCTGGAAGGCGAAAAACTGCTGATCCCGATAAATATGCGTGACGGAAGTCTGATTTGCGTCGGAAAAGGAAATCCGGACTGGAATTACTCGGCTCCTCACGGTGCAGGCAGGCTTATGAGCCGTTCGGATGCCAAGCATTCGTTCACCGTTTCCCAATACAAAAAAGAAATGTCCGGGATTTACACCACATCGGTATCTGCGAATACCCTTGATGAGTGTCCGATGGCATACAAAACAATGTCGGACATTACCGATAACATTACTCCCACGGCGGAAGTGATAAGCGTCATTCGGCCGATTTACAATTTCAAGGCCGGGGCAGAAGACTGAAAGAGTACGGAAGTAAAAAGCAGTGATATACCATATCACCGGGAGTCCTGTTGTCGTGGCAGGAAACTAAAAGCAAGAGTCAGAGAGAAAATTTGCTGCCCGCCGTTTAAAAAAAACAGCGGCAAAAATGCACTGCGTGAGATCAGAAGCAGTAAAATCTGAAATCTTCCGCTGAAATGACCGTAAATTCAGACGATAGCAGCCGGTAAGGGCAGCAAAAATAAAAAGGACAACTGAGAAAAAATAAAACCGAGACAAAAAACAAAGTAAATGGTGACAGCTGAGAGATACTCATGTTTGAATCTGCAAAGACGCAGTCAAAGCAAAGCTTGGAACAGTAAAAGATGCAGTTAAAGCAAACCCGGAACAGTATAAAATAAAGTTAAAGCAAACATGAATCTGCAAAGATACAGTCAAAACAAATTTCAAACAGTAAAAGATACAGTCAAAACAAAATTTCAGGAGAAATAAAATGGCAACCGATTATTCAAAAACATTAAACCTGCCGTCCACCGGTTTTTCAATGAGGGCTAACCTGCCTGAAAAAGAGCCGGAAATGCTGAAAAAGTGGGACGAGTCGGGACTTTACAAGGCGGTGCTTGACAAAAACAGTGACAGACCGCTTTTTGTCCTGCATGACGGACCGCCGTATGCCAACGGTGATATCCATATCGGACATGCGCTGAATAAGATATTGAAGGATTTTATCGTAAGATACAAAAACATGAGCGGATTCCGTGCACCGTACGTACCTGGCTGGGACTGTCACGGTCTTCCGGCTGAGAGTGCGATAATCAAGCAGACAAAGCTTGACCGGGGAAAGCTGAGCGTCAGCGAATTCCGCAACAAGTGCAAGGATTTCGTGCTGACATACGTCGATATCCAGAAAAAAGGCTTTAAGAGACTCGGCGTGGTAGGGGACTGGGACAATCCATATCTTACACTGACACCGGATTTTGAAGCACGTCAGGTGGAAATATTCGGGGAAATGGCAAAAAAAGGATATATATACAAGGGTATGAAGCCTGTGTACTGGTGTCCTTTCGACGAAACAGCGCTTGCCGAAGCTGAAATAGAATACAGCGACGATCCCTGCGACTCGATATACGTAAAGTTCCCGGTGCGTACCGACAACAGCGGAAAGATAAGCCAGATCACAGGCGGGCTTGACAATGTTTACTTCGTGATCTGGACAACAACAACCTGGACGCTTCCCGGAAATCTCGGCATCTGCCTTAATCCGGACTATGACTATTCATTTGTAAAGTGCGGAAACGAGATATATATCATCGCAAGCGAGCTTGTGGAGACGGTAGCTGCAAAGGCGGAGCTTAAAGATTATACTGTTCTCGGAACTCTCAAAGGCAGAGAACTCGAAGGGGTAAAAGCCGGACACCCGTTTATGGACAGACTTTCGCACGTTATATGCGGATATCACGTAACCCTTGAAAGCGGAACCGGTTGCGTTCACACGGCTCCGGGATTCGGCGCCGAGGACTTTGACGTCTGGCGCAAGTACAGCGACCTTCCCGAAATCGTCGTTCCGGTTGATTCCAAAGGCGTGATGACCGAGGATGCCGGAAAGTACTGCGGTCTTACGACTGCGCAGGCAAACAAAGCGATTTTCGATGATATTTCCGCAAGCGGAGCGCTGCTCGCAACCGAAAAGATAGTGCACTCCTATCCGCACTGTTGGAGATGTAAAAATCCCATTATCTACCGTGCGACCGAACAGTGGTTCGCATCGGTAAAGGATATGACGGAGCAGGCTGTCAAGGCGTGCGACAATATAGAATGGCTTCCGGCTTGGGGCAAGGACCGTATGGTCGCTATGATCCGCGAAAGGAACGACTGGTGCATTTCAAGACAGCGCAACTGGGGAGTGCCGATACCGATTTTTTACTGCGACGGCTGCGGCAAATACATTATAAACGATGACACGATAAAGGCGGTTTCGGAAGTTTTCCGCAAAAAAGGCTCAAATGCCTGGTACGAAATGGATGCTTCGGAAATCGTTCCGGGTCTTAAATGTCCGGACTGCGGCGGAACATCATTTACCAAAGAAAAAGACATAATGGACGTCTGGTTTGACTCCGGTTCTTCTCATGCGGCGGTACTCGACGAACGGGCAGAGCTGAGGTCACCCGCTGATGTTTATCTTGAGGGCGGGGACCAGTACAGAGGATGGTTCCAGTCGTCGATGCTTACTTCAATAGCGGTGTTCGGACGCGCTCCCTACAAAAAGATAATAACTCACGGCTGGACGGTCGACGGCGAAGGAAAAGCAATGCACAAAAGTGCCGGAAACTCGGTTTCGCCGAAGGAAGTTATCGACGTTTACGGTGCGGATCTGCTAAGACTCTGGGTTTCATCGGTCGAGTTCACTGCCGATGTGCGTATCTCAAAGGATATATTAAAGCAGCTTTCGGAGGTTTACCGGAAGATCAGAAATACGGCGAGAATACTTATGGGCAATCTCGGAAACCCGGGTGAGGATTTTTGCCCGGATACCGATATGGTACCGCTCGATGAGCTCCCGGATATCGACAAATGGGCGCTTGCAAAACTCAACCACCTTGTAGGCGAGGTCCGTGAAGCGTATGAGAGCTGCCAGTTCCATAACGCTTATCACGCACTGAGCAATTTCTGCACAATTGAAATGTCAAAACTGTACATTGATATCGTCAAAGACCGCGCCTATGTGGAAAAGAGGGACGGTAAGGAAAGACGCAGCGCGCAGACGGCAATGTATCTTATCCTGTCGGCGCTTGTCAGACTGATGTCACCGATACTTGCGTTTACCTCGGATGAGATATGGAAGGCAATGCCGCACAGAGCAGGAGAGGATAAAGGCAACGTTTATCTTACCGATATGCCGGAGTACAATGAAAACTTCCCGTATTCTGAGACAGAAAAGAAATATGACAGGCTTATGGAGCTGAGAGACGAAGTTCTGGCGGCGCTTGAAGTTGCAAGAGCCGATAAAATGATAGGTAAGTCTCTTGAAGCCCGTGTCGTAATAACCGCAGACGGAGAAAATCACCGTTTTCTTTCGGAGTTCACAAAGCAGACTCTTGAAGATGTCTTCATTGTTTCTGACGTTTTACTCCAAACCGGAACGCCGGATGAAGGTAAGGAGCTCGGAGTAAAAGTTGAGAGAGCTGCCGGCGAAAAATGTGTGCGTTGCTGGAAGCAGTCGGATCAAGCCGTTCAGGTTGGAGGCGACCGGCTCTGCCCGAGATGCAGAAGAGTTCTCGGGATCTGAGTCTGAATCTGAGTTCGGTACGAATTTGAGTCGGGTTTGAATCTGAACCGGATCTTGATATGAGTCGGAGTCTGAATTCCGAGCCCGGTTTGAGTTGGCGCCGGTTTGAATTTGAGTCGGGTTTAAGTCTGAATCGGTCTCAATCTGAGTCCGGATCTGAATTTGAATGTTGATTTTAATCTGGACCTGAAAGCGATGTTCCCCGGCCGCCTGAACGCTTCCGGAAAGAACATCGCTTTTCTGAAATCGTGTTCCGAAAATTTTACGGCGTCCGGAAAACGGAGCTGCCGTTCGGAAAGTTATCACCGCAGATCATCTGTGATAACTGAAAACAGTTACCTCGGCACAGTCTTGCTTTGCCGGATATTTCGTTTTGTGGTAAAGGTGTCCGGCGTGCCTGCGGAAAGGGCAGAATATATGAAGATAAAACCAAAAATAACTTTGAAAAACGCACTGATTTCCTTATCGGTCGTAGTTCTGACCGTGCTTGCGGATTTCATCACCAAGCGCGTTGTCATGAACAGTATGCAGGTAGGCGAGAGTATACCTCTGATAAAAGATGTCCTGCACATAACTTACATCACAAACGACGGAGCGGCGTTCGGCTCTTTTTCAGAACACAGGTGGGTGTTTATGTCGGTCTCTGCTCTTCTGATCGTTTTTCTTACCTGTACAGTGATTTTCTGGGATAATGCGTCTGCTTTGTTTTATGTTTCGATTCCGATGATAATAGGCGGCGGCATAGGGAACATGATAGATCGCATAGCGTACAAAACCGTGGTCGACTTTATCGATTTCAGGGCGTTTCCCGATCTCTGGAAATGGATATTCAACGGAGCCGACAGCTTTATAACAGTCGGTGTCGGACTTATGATACTTTGGTTTATTCTTGAAGAAGTCAGAAATTCAAGGCAAAAACAGCACAAACAAACGGACGGATCGGAAAATACCGACAGCGACTGATGCCGTTAAGCAATTTACGGCGCCCGGCAATTTGAGATTCAGTCAGGTAAAGATGTTATTTTCCGGATAAATCCGGTATGGCAGAGCTGCTTTGTCAAAGCGAACGGAGCAGACGCGGAGCGAGGGGGAAAGAAATGGGACAGGCAGACGAGGGAACAAGGCTTGACATATATGTTTCCGAAAGCTCTCTCGTAACAAGAAGCGCGGCACAAAAGCTGATCGAAGGCGGTTACGTGACAGTCAACGGTCAGATCAGACCTAAAAATTACAGGGTGCTTCCGTCCGACGTCGTGGAAACGGAATATCCGCCTCCGGTTCCGGATAAGGCACTGCCGGAAAATATACCGCTTGACATAGTATATGAAGACAGCGATCTGATCGTTGTAAACAAGCCAAAGGGTATGGTGGTGCATCCTGCCGCCGGAAATTACAGCGGTACGCTTGTCAACGCTCTGCTTTATCACTGCGGTGAGGGGCTGAGCGGAATAGGCGGAGTCATCAGACCCGGAATAGTTCATAGGATAGATAAGGATACGGCAGGACTGCTTGTGGTTGCCAAAAATGACGCCGCGCATACTGCTCTTGCCGCTCAGCTCAAAGAGCATAAGGCGGAAAGGGTTTACAATGCGCTTGTCGTCGGAAATCTGAAAGACGATGAGGGCACCGTGAACAAACCTTTGGCACGGCACCCGTCAGACAGAAAGAAGATGGCGTGTGTAGCCGGCGGCAGAGAAGCTGTTACACATTATAAAGTTCTCTGTCGGTACAAAGGCTTCACCTTTTGCGAGATGAGGCTTGAAACCGGCAGAACACACCAGATAAGAGTTCATATGGCGTCGCTCGGTCATCCGCTTGCAGGTGACACAGTTTACGGAGCAGGAGCAAGCCGGTTTGAGAAAAACAACCGTGAACTGTTTTCAGGACAGGCACTCTTTGCCAAGTCTCTCGGCTTTGTTCATCCGGTTACCGGAAAGCATATGTTTTTCGATCTGCCGCTTCCCGATTGGTTTTGCACAATACTGAAAAAACTTGAAAATATGTCGTAATCTGATTTTCAGGTCCGGACTGTGAGTTTCCGGAAAAGAAACAAAAAGCAATTAAAATTATAAAGTCACAGTAAAAATGCTGAAAAGGAATTTCGGTAAACGTTTGTTGTTCCCCGATCGGAAATTTCCGGACAGCATTGAAAGAAGGATTCAGAAAGATGAAAGAAAAATTTTACATCACCACAGCGATACCGTACTGCTCCGGCAAGCCGCACATAGGAAACACATACGAGGTTATCCTTACCGACTGCATTGCCAGGTACAAAAGAAAAAAAGGCTACGACGTCTTCTTTCTGACGGGAACCGATGAACACGGTATAAAAATCGAAAACAAGGCAAAGGAACTCGGCATAAGTCCAAAGGAATTTGTCGACGGTGTTTATGAGAAGGTAAAGGGAATATGGTCGCTTGTGGGTGCGTCCTACGATAAATTCATAAGGACGACAGACGGTTATCACGAAAAAGCGGTCGCAGGCATTTTCACGAAGCTGTTAAATCAGGGTGATATTTACAAAGGTCAGTATGAAGGCTGGTACTGTGTTCCGTGCGAGTCATTTTTCACCGATACTCAGGTAAAAGACGGAAAGTGCCCTGACTGCGGAAGACCTGTCCAGAAGGCAAAAGAGGATGCGTATTCTTTCAAAATGAGCAAGTATGCCGACAGGCTGCTCAAACACATTGAAGAAAACCCCGGATTTGTTGAGCCTGAGTCAAGACTCAAAGAGATGGTCAACAACTTCCTGCGTCCCGGACTTCAGGATCTCTGCGTCACAAGAAGCTCTTTTACTTGGGGAGTACCGGTTCCGGGTGACGAGAAACAGGTGATTTACGTCTGGATAGATGCTCTGTCAAATTATATAACTGCGCTGGGCTACACTGTTGAGGAGCAGGGAGAGCTGTTTAAAAAGTACTGGCCGTGTGACGTTCATATTATAGGCAAGGATATAGTAAGGTTCCACACAATATACTGGCCGATAATGCTGCTGGCGCTCGGTCTGCCGCTTCCGAAAAAGATATACGGTCACGGCTGGCTGAACTTCGGTACCGACAAGATGAGCAAGTCAAAGGGCAACGTGATGTATGCCGATGACCTTGCCGCGCTTTTCGGAGTGGACGGTGTGCGTCACTACACACTTTCGGCAATGCATTACAGCACCGACGGAAGCATCACCTACGAAAGCATGATAAGCGCTTACAACACCGATCTTGCCAACAATCTCGGAAACCTTGTAAGCCGTACGCTTTCGATGAACATGAAGTATTTTGACGGCGTAGTGCAGTCACCTGATTTTCCGGGTGAGTTTGACGATAAGCTGAAAGCCACGGTTGCGGATTGTACCGGAAAAGTCGGAGAGCTTATGGACACGTATCACGTTTCCGATGCTCTTAGTAAGATCTTCGAGATGCTTTCAGCGGCAAACAAGTATATAGACGAAACCTGCCCCTGGACTCTGGCGAAGAATCCGGAGTTTTCCGGAAGGCTCGGAACTGTTCTTTACAATCTGCTTGAAACTATAAGAGTCGGTGCGTCGCTTTTGCTTCCGTTTATGCCCGGAACCTCCGATAAGATACTGAAACTGATCGGCACTGATGATTTAAGCGAAGATTTCGGCAGGCTGGTTCCCGGTACACATACGGCGGCAGCAGAGGTGCTGTTCAGAAGAATAGATGAAAAAGAGTTTTTCGAAAAGCTCTCGGCAATGAATAACGAAAAAGAAAATAACGGAGAAACAAAAATGGAAGAAACTGCAAAAGAGACCGTGAAAGAAAACGGAGAGGTAAAATCCGGAACGGAAGAAAAGGCAAAAGAGTACGAACCGCTTTGCCCGGAAATAGAGTTTGACGATTTCATAAAGCCGGATATGCGTGTGGCAAAGGTTCTTGAATGTGAGCCGATGCAGAAGTCAAAGAAGCTGCTGAGACTTCAGCTTGATCTCGGATTTGAAAAAAGACAGGTGCTTTCGGGAATTGCCAAGTATTATAAACCTGAGGATCTTATCGGAAGAAAAGTCATTATGGTTGCAAACCTGAAACCGAGAGTGATGTGCGGTGAGGTAAGCAACGGAATGATACTGGCAAGCGGCGGTCACGAACCTGACGCGGTCGTAAGGGTGCTTTTTGCTGCCGAAGATGCGGTTGTCGGAGACAGAGTCGGCTGATTTGAGCTATGGATAAAACTTTTTCGGAAGAAAAAACTGTTTCCTGTGATTTTGGCAGCTGTCAGACGGGACAAACGGCAACCGCAGGGACCGACAGTAGTGCAGATTTTTTACCCGGGAGGGAGTTTTCCGGCACTGCGGGTGACGTTCAGCCGGAATATCACGGCATTTTCGACAGCCACGCTCATTACGACGATGCAAAATTCGACGGCGACCGTGACGGAATGATAGAATATGTTCACTCCTGCGGCGTAACCGGAATTGTAAACATAGGATGCACATACGAAAGTATGAAACTGTCGGAGACTCTGGCGGAAAAGTACCCGTACGTTTATTTCAGCGTCGGACTCCATCCGTCGGAGGCTGACATTTGCGGCGGTTACGAGCATATAGAGCGAGTGCTGACAGGTTATCTTGCAAATCCGAAAGCGTTGGCTATAGGTGAGATAGGACTTGACTATCATTACGAAACCCCGCTGCCGGAGAAACAAAAAATTCTGTTTGAGTGGCAGATGCAGATTGCGGCAAAGACCGGAAAGCCGGTTATCATTCATGACAGAGACGCTCATGGAGACACCATGGAAATACTGAGAAAATACAAGGGCGTCAGAGGCGTTCTGCATAGCTTCAGCGGTAGTCCCGAAATGGCAGAAGAGCTGATAAAACTCGGTTATTACATTTCTTTTTCCGGTGTCGTCACCTTCAAAAACGCAAAAAAACTGCCGGAAGTTGCGCAGGCAGTGCCGGCAGACCGTATGCTGATCGAAACCGACTGTCCATATCTTGCACCGCACCCGAAACGCGGCGAACGCAATGATTCTTCGCTTCTCGTATATGTCGCGGACAAGCTTGCGGCACTGCGGGGAATGTCTGCCGATGAGGTGATCAGGATAACAAGAGAAAATGCAGAAAAACTGTTTTCGATCGTCTGATTTGTCCCGGATAATGTATTGCCGCTTTTCCCGTGATTTTCTGACCGTAACGGCAGATGAATTTTGAAATCAGATTCTCGGAAAGAGATCGACTTCAAAAGGAATGAATTCCGGTAATCCGGACGTTAAGGTACAGCTTGGCAGTATGACAGACAGTATATCTGTTGTAGCCATGGCGCTGAATCCGCACCGGATCAAAAAAGTTCGACAACGGTCCCCGGACTGAGTGAGCGCATAAGGTCAGGTGACCTGGTAAGTCAGGGCTTCGGCTATTACATATTTCAGTAAGTTAACTGCGGAAAATAACCTGAGTTCAATGGAAAAATTCATTTTTCGGTAAGATAACTGCGGAAAACAAGCTGGATTCAAGGGAAAATTTAATCTGGTGCCATCGGAGGTATATCTATGAATTACGAACAAGCGGCAAATTTGCTGGCTTCAAAAAATAATATTGCTCTGCTTTGTCATATCCGGCCTGACGCAGATACTGTCGGTTCCGCCTGCGCACTGAAATCCGCGCTTGAAAGTATGGGTAAGAACGTTACCGTTTTCTGTGCGGACAAAATGCCGAAAAGGCTTGCTTTTATCCCGGAAGCTGATTTTACGGAGTACAGCGGAGAAACAACCGCTGTCCCGGATATCTGTCTGGCTGAAAAAGGCATCATATTTTCCGCTCCTGATGAAAATTTCCTTTGCCGGCTGAAAACTGCACTCGGTTCTCCTGATATACTGCTTTGCGCCGTGGATGTTGCCGAAACTCATCTTCTGGGTGCTGTCGGGGAAGCGACAGACGGGAGAATCGACCTTAAAATAGATCATCACAGACTTGGCTCTCCTTATGCCGCCGAAAATCTTATTGTTCCTGAGGCGGCGGCTACCGGGGAAATAATTTTCGATATACTGAAAGCGATGCCGGGACTCGGATCATTCGGCGAAAACGTTTCTTCTGCACTTTATGCGGCGATTTCGTCGGATACCGGTTGCTTCCGTTATTCAAATGTCACCCCTAAAACTTTGAAAACAGCGGCGGCACTTATTGAAAGCGGCGCTCATTCTTACGCGGTAAGCCAAAGGCTTTTCGAGCTTAAAACAAAAGAACAGCTTTCCGCTGAAAACGCACTTACCGGACTTATACGTTACAGTGCGGACGGCGCGATTGCGTCGGTGACAGTTTCAAACGAAATGAAAAGGAATCTCGGAATTGACGATGAGGATATAAGCGATCTTGTGTCTTTGCTGAGACAAATCGAAGGAGTTCGCCTAGCGGTCACCATCAAACAGACGGCAGAGGAAAAGGTCTATAAGGTTTCAATGCGCAGTCTGTCGGAAGTAGATGCAAGCGCGATCTGCGCGGTTTTCGGCGGCGGAGGACACAGGCGAGCCGCCGGCGCGACTGTTGAAGCTGACAGTCCGGAAGAAGCTGAAAGTAAAGTTCTTGAAACGGCGATAGGTTTTTTTCCGGTCAACGGGAGAAAGCCTCAGTAAAAGTCGTTTGCCTCAGATGTCGCAGCGACGGACTTACAAGCAAACGGCAGTTTGAAAAAAAGAAAATGAAGGATCGGTAACAAATGATTTTATCGACTGTCAGCGATTTCCGTATATTCAGAGAAAGCCGTAAGCGATAAACGCTTTTGCAGATGATTCTGTAAACGGCACGGACAGGTATTTGCGTTACGGAATACTTCTTTGAAAACCGGCGGGACAGTATCTGTGTTCTGACAAGAACGCACCGTTGACAAAATAAAACCGCTGATCGTTAATAACTCAACAGCAAAATATATAACAGGAACAGTTTTTTTGATAAAAGTCCGGAAGGGAGTATTTATGACCGGTAGTCCGAGCGGAGTGCTTATTCTGAATAAACCGGCTGGCATGACCTCGCATGATGTCGTGAACAAAGTAAGAAAGCTGTACGGCACCCGGCAGGTAGGTCATACCGGGACGCTCGACCCTATGGCGACAGGAGTTCTTGTGGTCCTGGTAGGCAGAGCCGTGAAGGCGTCGGAGTATGTTGTTGCGGATGACAAGGAATATGTAGCCGGTCTTAAACTCGGGATCACCACCGATACCGAAGATACTACCGGAAAGATACTCAGTAAGCATGACGGTGAATATCCGGACTTCCGGATCGTTTCGGAAACCGTAAAGCGATTTACGGGTTGCATTGAACAGATTCCTCCCATGTACAGCGCTATAAAAATCGACGGGAAAAAACTGGTTGATCTCGCCCGTAAGGGACTGGAAACCGAACGCAGACCGAGGCCGGTGAATGTTTACAGGGCTGAACTTATTCCAACCGACAGTGACCGTGACTATTTTCTTGCCGTAAAGGTTTCCAAAGGTACTTATATGCGTACTCTTTGCGCGGATATGGGAAAAGCTCTCGGCGTCGGAGGAGTTATGTCGTCTCTCGTTAGGACCTGTCAGGGGAATTTCGGGATCGAAGAAGCGCTTTCTCTTGCCGACATCGAAAATATGAGTGAAGAGAACCGAATAAAAGCGCTCCGACCGGTTGATATACTGTTTTCCGATTGCGGGAGCGTTGTACTGACGGATTTCTTTGCTTCCCTTGCAAAAAACGGATGTCAGATATATCAGAAAAAAACCGGAACATCATTTGCGTCCGGAGAACTTGTGAAACTGTGTGATGAAAACGGTTTTTTTGCACTTGGACAGGTGACGGAATATCCGGACGGCAGTGCGATAAAACCTGTAAAGCAACTTAGACTTTAATTCCGGCAATACGGTCAAAAGCAATGTCTGACCCGTCAGTTCAGACGGATAAAAGTGAGACAATCCGGGCAAATGCCGGAAATTCAACGAAAAAACTCGTGAACGGTTTCCCGTTTATCAGATATTCGGGCATAACTGCAAAACCATAAAATCAAATTTTTCTTGGAGGTAATTTATGAAACTCAGAGCCCCGTCAGTACCGCTTATAACGGTAGACCCTTATTTTTCGGTGTGGTCTCCTGCGGATACACTCAACTCAGTCCCGACAGCACACTGGACGGACAGAAGTACAAAATCAACCAAACTTGAATACGGAGAACCTCACCCGAGAAATATGTCAATGCTCGGTGTGGCAGAGGTTGACGGTGTCGGGTACAGATTCATGGGAGTATCGGATATTAAACCGATAAAGCAGCTTTCACTGGATATAGACGCATTGACAACAACATATATCTTTGGATGTGATGAAGTGACGGTAAAAGCGGAATTTATAACTCCACTGCTTCCCGATGACGCGGATATTTTTTCAAGACCGGTCAGCTACCTTAAACTTTCGCACAGATCTGCCGACGGTAAAAAACACAGCGTACGTTTCAGGGTTTCCGCCTCAGAAGAGCTCTGCCTCGATCACGCCGGACAGTACCCGGTAGTCACGGAGGAAGCAGCAGTACAGGGCGCGGTATGTATGAAAATGGGAAGCGCCGTTCAGAACGTTTTGAACCGCAGCGGTGATGACGTCCGTATTGACTGGGGATATTTCTATCTTGCCGCCAAAGGCAGAAACGCAGTTGTAAAGGCGGAAAAAGTAAGCTATTATTGCAGTAGGATGAAGGACGGAGTTAACGCCGAAAAGAAAGAGCTTGACTCGCTTACCGCAATTTTTGACGACGAGGGTCTGGTGGTTTTCGCTTACGACGACATAAAGAGCATGGAGTATTTCGGAAAGCATCTGACAAGCTACTGGAACAGAAACGGCTTGACGGTAGAAAAAGCCATAAGTAAAGCCGTTGCTGATTACAGAACTCTTTCAGTCAGATGCCATGCGTTTTCGGACAGGCTTTTCATTGACGCCTGTAAAGCCGGCGGCGAACAGTATGCCGAACTGCTTTCTCTTGCGTACAGACAGGCGTTTGCGGCGCATAAGGCAGCTGTCGATGACAACGGGGAACTTCTGTTTGTATCGAAAGAGTGTTTTTCAAACGGATGTGCTGCTACCGTTGACGTAAGTTATCCTTCGATCCCTTTGTTTTTACTGTATAATCCTGAGCTTGTCAATGCCATGATGCGTCCTGTGTTCAGGTACGCCGGAAGTGATGAATGGAAATTTGATTTCGCTCCTCACGATGTCGGACAGTATCCGCTGCTGAACGGTCAGGTGTACGGACTTCAAAAAGACGGCACGCTCAGCTACGATATGCAGATGCCGGTCGAGGAATGCGGAAATATGCTGATTATGTGCGCGGCGTCGGCGATAGCCTCGCAGAGCACGGCGTTTGTCAGAAATAAACTCGAAGTGCTTGAAAAATGGGCGGAATATCTGCTCAGATACGGTCAGGACCCTGAAAATCAGCTCTGTACGGATGATTTTGCAGGACATCTTGCGCATAACTGCAATTTGTCGCTTAAAGCAATAATGGGAATTGCCGCACTGTCGCTTATTTTCGGAATGTGCAAACAAAAGAAAAAAGCCCGACAGTATATGGCAAAAGCACGTGAAATGGCAGCAGTTTGGTGCAGGACAGCGGCTTCGGATGACGGAACATACCGTCTTGCCTTCGACAGAGAAGGTTCTTTTTCGATGAAGTACAATGCGGTCTGGGATAAACTTTTCGGAACGGAAATATTCCCGAAAGAAGTCATTGCCAGTGAAATAGCGGGTAATTTCAGCCGCTTCCGCAAATACGGAATGCCGCTTGACAACAGAGCGGAATACACAAAGTCGGACTGGATGGTGTGGACTGCGACAATGTGCAGAACGGATGATGATTTCAGAAGATTCATATCTCCGCTTTGGGACGCGTACAACTGTTCTCCGACGAGAGTACCGATGACTGACTGGTTTGACACAGTAACGTCTGAGATGGTGGGCTTCCAGAACAGAACCGTGCAAGGCGGGCTGTTCATCAAGCTGCTCGAAAAGGATTTTGTTGAAAAAAGCAAAACAGTACTGCGGACGATCGGATGATTGCCGCGGGTAAATGAATTTTTGAAAGATCAATCCGTTTCCGGGTTGATTTTTCAGGTTTACGGGATGTTTGAAGACAGTCGGTCAGAATTTGTGTTTAAGTGAAGGCAATGCACCGTCAGAATTTTTGCTTACGAAAATTTTATAAACGCAGCATAGGGTATTACCGACAAACTGTCGGACAGTACAACACGGATATCCCCGTTATCTGAATATTTTACCTGTTCAGGGTAAAGCCGAAAATAAACAAATCAGCATGTGAAACCTTCCGGCAGTTCAGGTCAAAAATGTCAGAAACGTTCAAATCCGGTCGTTTTTCAGTATACGGTTGTTCTATGAGATAAAATAACTTTTATTTAACGGCGAGATGAAATCGGTAAATAATAAATATGCTTAAAGCATTTTGACGGGAAATGAAATCGGTAAATGATAAATATGCTTAAAGCATTTTGACGGAAAAAAGCGAAAGGAGATTAAGTTATGTCGACAGTTCACATCAAAGCGGAAAAAGGGGATTTCGCAAAAACCGTGCTTATGCCCGGCGATCCTCAACGCTCCCGCTTCATTGCCGAAAATTATCTTTCGGACGCACGGCTTGTCAATAATTTGAGGGGTGTGTGCGGTTATACGGGTTATTACAAAGGGAAACGGGTATCGGTAATGGCTTCCGGAATGGGACAGCCGTCAATGGGAATTTACAGCTATGAGCTATACAGCTTTTTCGACGTTGAAAACATAATAAGGATAGGAACCTGCGGTTGCTATCCGGAAAGGATAAAACCGGGAGATCTGATCATCGCTGTCGGCGCCAGCAGTGACTCGGCGTTCGCTGCCAGGTACGATCTGCCGGGCACACTGAGCGCAGTGGCAGACTTCGGGCTGGCAAGAGACGCTTACGACTACTGTGTTTCCAGAGGAATCCGGTTTGAAGTCGGAAGTGTACTTTCATCGGACATTTTCTACGACGACAACGGTCACGCCGAAAAATGGGCAAAAATGGGACTTCTCGGAGTGGAAATGGAGAGTTATGCTCTGTACTGTACCGCGGCTTCGCTCGGTAAAAAGGCGCTTGCCATTTGCACTGTAAGTGACGCTTTGTATGACAGCAGTCTTATTCTTTCTCCGGAAGAAAGAGAAACAGGACTTAAAACCATGATAGAGGCGGCGCTTGAAATCGCAAGATGAGTTTCCGAATGTGACTTTGTGAAATTATTTAAATCAGAAAGCAAAAGCATTTTGTTTTGCCGTAGCTGCTCCGCAGTCGACCTGCCGCCGTAACTATGCGGACGGGACGCACAACGGCGTGGTCTTAGCAGAAGTTTACGGCAGATTCAACATTTTTTTGTTTCGGTGAAAGGTATGGAGGAATTTTATGGATTACACTTTTCTCACTGAAAAAGCACGTGAAGCAGCGAAAAATTCTTATTCGCCTTATTCGGGTTTTGCAGTCGGAGCGGCACTTCTTTTAGCGGACGGAAGGATTTTCTGCGGCTGCAACTGCGAAAACGCTTCGTACGGCGCGTCTTTGTGCGCAGAGCGGGCGGCGTTTTCAGCTGCCGTTTCATCGGGAGCGAGAAAATTTGAAGCGATAGCCGTAGTCGGTTTCGGTCCGGACGGAGAAAGGGACAAAGTGATGCCGTGCGGGATTTGCCGGCAGGTTATGGCAGAGTTCTGTGACGGAAAATTCAGGGTAGTGGTGACTGAAAACGGAAAAAATAAAATTTTCAGTCTTTCAGAACTCTTACCCTCTGCGTTTGCCGATTTCAGAGCTGATTGATATAAATCTTAAATTACCCGGTCGTTTTGCTGATGCCGTCGGCGGAAAATTTTCAGAAATGGCATAAATATCTTTCGCAAAAGCCGACCGGCATATCCCGGTACGCAGAGTAAGGGAAAAATCAAAGGCGGTGGTGCGGAATAAAGTTTCCGGGTATTTTAAGTGCTGTTTAAGTCATCCCATAACAGAATGTCGCGTTTTGACCGGGAGTTTGAAAAATCTGTTTTTCCGGTTAATTGCCAAACGGAAGACAGTAAATTTTCAGATATAACATACACAACTTGAATAAAAGCCGACCGGCATATTCCGGCATACAAAGTGAAGGAAAGATCAAAGGCGGTTATATCGGAAATGCAGTTTTTATCAAAGCGGAAGGAGGCGAAGATTTTGGACATAATCTCAGTGATCGACAAAAAGAAAAAAGGTATCAGTCTGAGTGAAAGTGAAATTGACTTTTTCGTCAAAGGCTGTCTAGACGGAAGTATTCAGGACTGTCAGGCTTCTGCGCTTCTTATGGCAATATGTATCAACGGAATGGACGAGTCCGAAACATCGGCGCTGACGTTAGCCATACGTGATTCCGGAAAGAAATGCGACAGAAGCGGGATAAACGGCATAATTGCGGATAAGCATTCGACCGGCGGAGTCGGCGACAAAACAAGTCTTATTGTGGCACCGATCGTGGCTTCTCTCGGACTGAAAGTATTCAAGATGAGCGGCAGGGGACTCGGTCACACCGGCGGCACTGCTGACAAACTCGAATCGATAAAAGGCTTTAACGTTACCCTTTCAGAAGCAGAAGCCGTAGAAGCGGTAAACCGGACGGGACTTTGCATAATAACGCAAAGCGATGTCTTTGCACCCGCCGACAAAAAACTCTACGCTTTAAGGGATGTTACCGGTACGGTAGACAGCATACCGCTTATCGCATCAAGCATTATGGGTAAAAAACTGGCTCTGGGGGATGACTGTATCGTGCTTGACGTGAAATGCGGAAGCGGAGCTTTTATGAAAACCAAAGAGGATGCGGTCAGTCTGGCGGAACTTATGGTCAGCGCCGGTAAAAAAGCCGGGAAAAAAACTGCCGCGCTCATTACTGATATGAGTAAGCCGCTCGGGTATGCGATAGGAAATTCGCTTGAAGTTATTGAGGCTGTCGATGTGCTGAGAGGAAAAGGTCCGGAAGATGTCACCCGGCTCAGCATTGAGCTTTCGGCGTATATGCTGCGGCTTGCCGGCTTCGGTGATATGGAATTCTGTCGGAGCCTTGCCGAAGACGCACTGAAAAGCGGCAAGGCATTCGGAAAATTTGTTGAAATGGTCAGAGCGCAGGGCGGGGATACCGACGTGATTTTCGATGTTTCGCTGTTTCCGGGTGCGAAGATAAGCCATTTTGTAAAAGCTGAAAAAAGCGGATATATTTATGAAACAGATACCGAAGCATACGGAATCGCGGCAAAGCTTTTGGGAGCGGGACGGAAAAAGCTGGGGGATGTTCCGGATTTTTCTGCGGGATTACTGTTGAAAGCCAAAACCGGCGATTACGTCAGCAAGGGAGATATAATTGCCGAACTCAGAACCTCTGACGCAGATTGCGCAGAGGATGCCGGACGGATAATAAGCTCTGCAACGGTTATTTCCGACTCTGCACCGGAAATGACCGATCTTATCATCGGCATAATTGAAGATTGATCAAAGTCTGACCTCGGAAAAGACAGAAGCGGTCTGCCTCATTGGCAGACCGCTTTTATGTATTTCAAAGGTTTTGCTAAGCTTGTACTTTCTGAATCTGACCTGTCTGCCGGAAACTTTTCGGGCTTTACCTGAAAGTCTTCATTTGCACAGCTCTTGCCGGATAACAAACAACATCGTTTGCGATGCTATTCCGGAATACGGTAAGTAAAATCTGCTCGGATGATCCGTGACCGTTACTTTTCGCACGGCGTTTTTTCCGGGTATACCACACGCCATACCAGGTCAGGACATTTTACTGAGGTTACTGAGCGTCTGCTGTAAGTCCGTCGGGGGAATCTATCGGATATTTTACGCTGTATTCCTTTATCATCTCCTCGTACTCTTCGTTTCCGCGTTTCAGGCTCTGCGTATAGCTGTGCATTCCCAGACTGTTGTGAGCTATCTCTATCACGCATCCGGCAATATTTGAGCAGTGGTCGGCTATTCTTTCGAGGTCTGTCAGTATATCCGTCAGTATGAATCCGAGCTCGATAGTACATTCATTGTTTTGCAGTCTTTCTATGTGGTTTGATTTGATACGGCTCTGAAGCCTGTCGATGACCTCTTCGAGCGGTTCGACTTTCTTTGCCGTCTCAATACTGTTTGACTTCATACAGTCGCAGGCAAGATCTATTATTTCTCCGATAGCGCTTATAAGCACTTTAAGTTCGTGAGACGCCGCGCTTGAAAAAGAAAGCTTTTTGGTATGCATTTCGCTTGCCGATTCGGCGATGTTCACGGCGTGATCCGAGAGCCTTTCAAGATCGCTTATCATATGGAGCATCTTTGTGACTTCGACGCTGTCGGTGGCGCTGAGGTCCTGGGATGTCAGTTCGAGCAGGTAGGAACCTATCTCGTCCTCGTAAATGTCAACTTCGTTTTCCTGACTGTGCACAAGTTTTTCGGTTTTGTCACTGTAACTGTCGAGAAGACCGAAAGCGTTTTTGATCGATGACGCTGAGGTTTCAGCCATCGTCACGGTTACCGCACGGCACTGCTGAATAGCAACACTGGGGGTGCCGAGCAGACGGCGGTCGAGCAGGGTGTGTTTTTCCGCCGACTTGTCGTCCTTGACTGTAAGCACGGCGAGCTTTTCCAGCAGCTTACCGAAGGGGAGAAGCATTGCGGTACATATAAGGTTGAATGCGGTATGTACAACTGCTATTCCCGCTTCGTCTATATTTGTTTCAATGAACGAAAAGCCTATTATCGCATTGAGTATGTAGAAAACGGAGAGAATGACCACAGTTCCGATTATATTGAAATAGAGGTGAACCATGGCGACGCGCTTTGCGTTTTTGTTGGCTCCGATTGAAGATATCATTGCGGTCGCACAGGTACCGATGTTCTGTCCCGTGATTATCGGAATCGCGGTCCCGTAGGTAACGATACCGGTGGAGGACAGTGCTTGGAGAATACCGACAGATGCGGAAGAACTCTGAATAATGGCTGTTATGATGGTGCCGGCGGCAATACCGAATAACGGATTGCGGAACAGCAACAGCATCTGAGCGAATTTTTCGCTTTCAGCGAGAGGAGCGACGGCTCCGGACATTGTTTCCATTCCGAAAATAAGCACAGAAAATCCGAGCAGGATGGAACCTATATCCTTTTTCTTCGGATCTTTCAGGAAGCAGAACAGGACTACGCCTATAACGGCAAGCACGGGTGTGAAAGACGACGGTTTCAGGAGCTGTATTACTATGTTGTCCCCTTCAAGTCCGGTCAGAGAAAGTATCCATGCGGTTATCGTAGTACCGACGTTCGCGCCCATGATTATCGGAACGGCTCCGGACAGAGTCATTATTCCGGAGTTGACAAAACCGACAAGCATGACCGTGGTCGCGGACGAACTCTGGATTATAGCGGTGACAACCAATCCCAGCGCAAAACCTTTTATCGGGTTTGATGTGATGTTGCTCAGCAGTGATTTAAGTTGTCTGCCGGCACTCTTTTCCAGGGCCTCTCCCATGACGGACATTCCGAACAGGAAGAGCGCCACTCCGCCGAGAAGCTGCAACACGCTAAAAAAATCAAAATTCATTATCTGTGTAACCTCCACAAAACTTTTGATTTTGATAATCATTTACATTTTACAGTTAATATATAAGCAGATTTTAAACCGCTGATTAAAAAACCGTAAACAAATTCAAAAAACGACAGATTCCGGCATATCGAATGGCCGGGAAGCTTCGTGGTTGACAAGGTGAATATTCAGTATTTCACCGCATTTTATATCTTTTGACACGGCGGCGCTTGTTTCTATGAAGTTCTCGGTATGTCCGGTAACGAAGCCGTTCCGGTATTTTTCAACGAGTAGTCTGAGCGGGGTTTTGGAGCTGATAAAGCTTTCTATTACCGTGTTTCTTGAAATCCCGACTGCCTTTCTCAGTTCGGCGCATCTTGCCTCAGCTGTTTCCGTGGGAACTTTCTGCGGCATTGCGGAAGCCGCCGTTCCCGGTCGGTCGGAATAAGGGAAAATATGTGCGAAAAGCAGTCTGAGACGGGATACGTTTTTCAGGGTTTCGGCAAAGTCGTCATCGGTTTCTCCGGGAAATCCGCATATCATATCCGCCGTAAAGCAGACGTTTCTTATCTTCTCCCTCATATAGTCGCAGTTTTCTGTTATCATCCGGACGTTGTACTGCCTTTTCATACCGTTCAGGGTTTTGTCACAGCAGCTTTGCAGTGAGAGGTGAAAGTGGGGACACAGTTTCGGGTTATCCGAAACCGAATCTGTGAACGCACGATTTATTTTAGCCGGATTTACCGAGCTCAGTCTTATCCGTTCGAGACGTTGCAGACTGCTCAGTCTGTTGATGAGCTCTGTAAGGCCGTACCCGTAGGAACAGGTTTCGATTCCGGTCAGCACTATCTCACGGAAACCGTTTTCACACAAATCTCTGACTTCTTCATACACATCCTCGGGAGCTTTTGAACGTACCGGCCCTCTCACTTCCGGAATAATGCAGTATGCGCATTTGTTTTCGCATCCGTCCTCTATCTTTACATACGCTCTTGTGTGATCGGGGCGGAGAACTCTGTAATTTTCATAATTTCCCGAAAAAATCAGATTTTCTGTTTTACGGGCTTCATCATCGGATCCGTGACGGCACAGGACGTGTTCCGCACAGTCCATTTTTTTCTCGTTTCCGCAGACGTAAGTGACTCCCGGTATGGCGGCAGCCTTATCAGGTCTGAGCTGGGCATAGCAGCCTGTCACGATTATTCCGGCTGCGGGACATAGTTTTTTCATTCTGCGTATTGTCTGCCGGCTTTTCCTCTCGCTTTCGGCGGTGACCGCACAGGTGTTTATTATCACCGAGTCGCAGTCGGGCTCCGGGGTTTCGGTTACGGTAACTCCGGCGTTTTCCAGACGTTCGGCTATTGCCCGGCTTTCATACTGGTTTACCCGGCAGCCGAGAGTTACCACAGCTGTTTTTCTTTTGGCTGTTGTTTCGGTCAAGGGATTTTTTTGTGTCATATTTTTCCTTTCGGGTGGTGTTTTCGGTCATTTTTCAGGTAACGATCAAATGATCGGGAGCCGTTTCCGGCAATGTGATCAAGCCGGTTTTGTCACTTACGGGTTTGAGCTTCGTCAGTAACTGCTCCAATGCTCCGGCAGGACGCCGTTTTGAAATGTGATTAAAGTTTCTGACCCGTTTTCGGAACATCAGTCAGTCCCGCTTGGCATTATTGTTACGTCAGGCGTTGTTTTTATATTTTCCCGGCGGTACCCCGACAGCTTTTTTGAATGCTTTTATGAAGTTGGCGTAGTCGTTGAATCCGCACATAAATGCCGTGTCTGTAACGCTTCTGCCTTCGGCGAGCAGCTTTTTGGCTTCCGTTATCCTCTTGCTTATGAGATATTTTGTCACGGTGGTGCTGCAATATTTGTTGAAAAGTCTTCCGAGCTGGTTGACCGACATATAGGAATTTCTGGCGATCATGTCCAGCGTCAGGTTTTCCGAATAATTGCTGTTTATGTAGTCTATCGCAAGCTGTACCGCCTTATGCTTCTGAATCTGTCCCTCGCCCTCGCTGTGGGTTCTGAATAATCCGTTTACCGTGAGAAGTATTTCCGTCGCGCGTATTTTTTTGTAAAGCTCATCCCCGTAACCGTACTCCTTTCCGAGCGACCTGAAAAGAAGTATCAGTTTCTGCGTCTCCGCCTCAGAAAGCGAAATACGGTTGACGTCAGCTTTGTTATAGAAACAGTCGGCAAGGTTTACGCCGTCCTTTGATACGCTGTAAAGAAACGTCGGGTGTACGTGCATTATATACCGTGAAAAACGGCCGTCCCTGTCCGGGGTCACTTTGTGAGCTTCAAACTGGTTTATTATGAAAAGATCTCCGCTTTTCATGTCGTAGACCCTGTCGTCGATCAGGAATGTTTTCCCGCCTTCGATACAGAGGAATATCTCACAGCATTCGTGTATATGTATTTGCAGATTGGGATCCCTTTTTTCGGAGTAATACAGCCCGAAGGTCTTTGTCTCGGCGGCATGCAATATCGCTTCTCCGCAGGTATCAAACAGGCATTTCATTGTGTTTCCTCGGTTTTTGCTTTTTTCCGGTTTCGGTAAAGACGCTTTTTGCCGGTTTTGTCAAAACTCCGTGACTTTCCGTAAGTAATGTTTTGATTTGCCTTTCTTTCCGTGCACCGGTCGGATATATGATACCATATTATGGTGAAAATTGCAACAGTTTTATTACTTTTTGCAATAAATTTGCAAAAATAATATGTTATAATAAGTCAGATTCGGAAGGAGGTTATTTATGCTTACTTTAAAGATCATAGGAGACGGCGGACAGGTAAGAGCCGAATACCGCGGTATGAATATCAAAGCGATATTCAAAGGCGAGCTCACCGAAAAGGATAAAATAAAAGTGAGTCTCGACGGCTGTGAGTTCATAGCGGTAAGGTTTGATCCGACAATGTCCGAAAGTATTCTGTGGGTTCCCGGAAAGAGCTACGAGTTTGCAGTACCGAACGCCCAGCAGCTCAGAATGGGTTATCACCCGGACGCGTTCAGAGGAGAGGTACACGAGATCTCCGTCCGCGAGCCTGAGGACAGCGAAGTTTACGGATACCGGAATCTGGCGCTCAATTCTCATGACAAACACGGAAAAGTACGCGCGTTTCCTCACGCAACCGCTAATTTCGTTACAAGAGAGGACCCTTGTTTCTATGAAAGAAACGCAATTGACGGAGTGGTAAACAATCAGGGACACGGCGCATATCCTTTCCATTCATGGGCGGGAGGAGCCAGAAATGACCTTGAATTTTTACTTGACTTCGGTCGCGATGTCGTGGCAGACAAGCTGGTGTTTTACCTGCGGGCGGACTTTGCTCACGATAAGATCACCGGAATACCGCATGACTCGTACTGGAAAAATATTGACATAGAGTTTTCGGACGGCGAGGTGATAAAGGGTGAGTTCATAATGGACGGAACCGATCTCAATCCCGAAAATTCAAAAGGCATAACCATAACATTTGACCCGAAAACCACAAAATCGATACGTTTATTCAATTTCACACAGGTTTCCGAGGTGCTGTCGTTTGCGGCGCTCACGCAGATAGAGGTTTACGGAAACACAGTAAAGGAGGATTTAAGCAAAATGGAAGTCAGACAGGGATCAAACGCAAAAGACGTAAAATACTACACGACTGAAAGGCTTCGTGAGGAGTTCCACATCGCAAGTCTTTTCACCAAGGACAACATAAGAATGGTATACAGCCAGATAGACAGAATTATCACCGCCGGACTGATGCCGGTCCGTCAGGTGCTGAAACTTGAAGCCGGCAAGGAGCTTGCCGCAGACTACTTCCTTCAAAGAAGAGAAATGGGCTGTATAAACGTCGGCGGAAAAGGAATCATCACCGTAGACGGAAAGGAATACGAAATGAATCCCCGTGACGGTATATATATCGGAATGGGAAACAAGGATATTACGTTCAGAAGTTGCGACGAAAACGTTCCGGCTAAATTCTACGTGAGCTCCTGCCCGGCGCACACCACTTATCCGACTGTCAAGATCGATATAACAAAAGCGAAAAAGGTTCCGTGCGGATCGGTTGAGGAGTGCAACAAGCGTGTAATAAACCAGTACATACATCCGGAAGTAATGAAGAGCTGTCAGCTTGCCATGGGACTTACCCAGCTTGAACCCGGCTCCAACTGGAACACCATGCCCTGCCATACTCATGACAGAAGAATGGAAGTGTATATGTACCTTGATATGGGAGAAAACGATATCGTCTTCCATATGATGGGCGAGCCCGGCGAAACAAGACATATAATCATGCATAACGAAGAAGCAGTTATTTCACCGTCGTGGTCGATACATTCCGGAGTAGGAACACGTGCATATTCGTTCATATGGGCAATGTGCGGCGAAAATCAGGAATTTACCGATATGGATCATATCGAGAACAGAGACCTGCTCTGAGCAGATCTGCGTAAAGGTCTGACGCCGGAGAAATACAGAACCGGCAGCTGAAAGGTTCTGCTGCGATTGCAGGACATCTGAAAAAAGTATACTACCGGCTGTACAGAGCCGGGAACAAAAAAACAAAAGGAGATGCGGAAATGGAAAATATGTTCAGTCTTAAAGGAAAAATCGCACTTATAACCGGAGCGTCCTACGGAATAGGCTTCGCTATCGCCAAAGCAATGGCTGCTGCGGGTGCGAAAATCGTATTCAATGACATAAAGCAGGAACTTGTGGACAAAGGACTCGCGTCCTACAAGGAAGAGGGAATAGACGCCAAGGGATATGTCTGCGACGTTACCGACGAAAAAGCAGTCAATGAGTTTATAGCAACCGTTGAAAAGGAAGTAGGGGTTATAGATATCCTTGTCAACAACGCCGGAATAATCAAAAGAATACCGATGTGCGATATGACGGCGGAGCAGTTCCGTCAGGTAATAGACGTCGACCTCAATGCGCCTTTCATAGTTTCAAAAGCGGTCATCCCGTCCATGATCAAGAAAGGACACGGCAAGATAATCAACATCTGCTCAATGATGAGCGAGCTCGGAAGAGAGACTGTTTCCGCTTACGCCGCGGCAAAAGGCGGACTCAAAATGCTCACAAAGAACATTGCTTCCGAATACGGTGAATTCAACATTCAGTGTAACGGCATAGGCCCCGGCTACATAGCTACCCCGCAGACCGCTCCGCTTCGTGAGCGTCAGCCCGACGGAAGCCGCCATCCGTTTGATTCCTTCATAGTCGCAAAAACTCCTGCGGCTCGCTGGGGAGAAGCCGAAGACCTCGGAGGACCCGCGGTATTCCTTGCTTCGGACGCTTCCAATTTTGTGAACGGACACATTCTTTATGTCGACGGCGGTATTCTTGCTTACATCGGAAAACAGCCGCAGTAAATATGTCATTTTTCCGTATTGTCCGCATCCGCGACCGGGGATTCCCGCTACGCGGTGCGGCTGCTACGGTAAACCCGCACCGGAAGATTCCGGACTTACCCGGAAATCTTTCCCGGTACTGAATAAGCCTTTTACTGTTGCGCCAAACAGAATCTCCTTGGGACAGGGAACTTGAATTAGAATGTTGCCGCCGGCAACATATGAGGTGAATTGAAATTATGAGTTACGAAAAAATAATCGCACAAAACCGCGAATGGATCGAAGAAACATTTAACAAACTTGACAAAAAACTTTCCGTAACTGCCGTCAAAAGCAGAGACAAAATACCGTACACCACAAAAGACGGGGTACATGACGACAGGTCAAAAAATCCTGACGGCTGGACCAACGGCTTCTGGGGCGGACTTATGTGGCTGATGTACGAGGCAACCGGAAACGAAGAGTATAAAAAGACGGCGCAGAGAAGCGAAGAGATAGAAGACAAGGCATTTGAGAACGTCGAAAAGCTTCATCATGATGTCGGATTTATGTGGCATATCCTCGCCGGAGCAAATTACCGTCTTACCGGCAACACGGAGGCGAGAAACAAAAATCTTTTCTGCGCCATGTCCCTCATGAGCAGGTACAATGTTGAGGGCGACTATATCCGTTCATGGAACAGCTGGTCAAAGGACGACAACACCACCGGCTGGACGATAATCGACTGTATGATGAATATACCGATACTCTACTGGGCGTCGAATGAGATCGGAGATACGAGATTCAAAAAGATCGCAATGAGATATGCCGATATGGCTATGCGCGATCACGTACGCCCCGACGGTTCGGTCAACCATATAGTCGTCCACGATACCGAAAATCCCGGTGTAGTGATCGAAACACTCGGCGGGCAGGGCTACGGAGTGGGTTCCTGCTGGTCGAGGGGCGACGCATGGGCGCTTTACGGCTTTGTACTCAGCTATATTCACACAAAGGAAGAAAGATATCTGGATACCGCGAAAAAAGTCGCGCAGTATTTTGTTATGAATGCCGAAAGCACCGGATGGTTGCCGTTGCTTGACTTCCGCGCTCCCGAAGAACCGGTTTACTACGATTCCACAGCCGGTGCTATCGCCGCCTGCGGACTGATAGAGATTGCAAAGAACTGTCCGGAGCACGAGAAAAATATTTACCTGTCGGCTGCGATAAATATGCTGAAAACAATGGAAAAAGCATGGTGCAATTGGAGCGAGACCGAAGACAGTATCTTGCAGATGGGCTCCGAAAGATACGGTTCCGGAATGCATATGCCGATAATTTACGGCGATTATTTCTTCGCCGAGGCGATACTCAAACTCAGGGGCTCGAAGTTTCTGCCCTGGTAACACAGAAGACCGGATTTCCCGGACAAAAATAAAACAAACGGAGAAAGTGAAATGAGTTACGAAAAGATAATCGCGGACAACCGGGAGTGGATAGACGACACTTTTGCCAAGCTTGACAAAAAGCTTTCCGTCACCGCTGTTAAAAGCAGAGACAAAATCCCGTACACGACCAAAAACGGTGTCCATGACAGCAGAACCGAAGGAAAAGACATACTCTGGTGGACCAACGGCTTCTGGGGCGGACTTATGTGGCTGATGTACGCCGGAACAGGCAAAGAATGCTATAAAGAGACCGCACAGAATGCCGAAAAAATAATGGATGGGGCGTTCAGATACATGGACAGCCTGCACCATGACGTAGGTTTTATGTGGCACATCATGAGCGGAGCGGCGTATAAACTTACGGGAGACAAAGCGTCGAGAAACCGTGATCTTCTTGCGGCGATGACGCTGATGAGCAGATACAACGTTGAAGGTGACTACATCCGTTCATGGAACGGAAAGGAAAACGGCGGCTGGACCATTATAGACTGTATGATGAATATTCCTCAGCTTTATTGGGCGACAGATGAAATAGGTGATACCAGATTCAAAAAGATCGCAATGAGATATGCCGATATGGCTATGCGTGACCACGTACGTGCCGACGGATCTGTTAACCATATCGTCGTGCATGATCCGGACGTGCCGGATACCGTTCTTGAAACGAAAGGCGGCCAGGGATACGGAGTCGGCTCCTGCTGGTCCAGAGGCGCGGCATGGGCTCTTTACGGATTCATACTCAGCTATATACACACCAAAGAGGAGAGATATCTGGATACGGCGAAAAAGGTGGCGCATTATTTTGTGTCCAACGTAATGAACACAGGCTGGCTTCCTCTTATCGATTTCAGAGCTCCCGACGAGCCGGTGTACTATGATTCGACCGCCGGAGCAATAGCGGCGTGCGGACTGATCGAAATAGCTAAGAACTGCCCTGAATTTGAGAAAAATATCTATTTGTCTGCGGCAATAAAAATGCTGAAAGCGATGGAGAAGGAATGGTGCGATTGGAGCGAAACCGAAGACAGCATTTTACAGATGGGTTCGGAGAGATACGGCGGAGGAATGCATATGCCGATAATTTACGGCGATTACTTCTTTACCGAAGCTGTACTCAAACTCAAAGGCTGTGACTTTTTGCCCTGGTAAAAATACGGCAGACCGTAATAGTTTTTTTACGAGCCGGAAAATGTCCGGTCTCACAAATAAAGTAAAGGACTCTTAACTGAAAATTCCATGTGAATACAAAACACCCGTGGCCGGTAACGACCATGGGTGTTTTTCTGTATTTTGTGATCTGGCTTTTTTGGGCAGTTCTTGTATCTGTCTTTAGGATTTTTGTGTTATGTCTGACCGTGTATTTCATCGGGTGCCAAAATTGCAGGGAAAGCAAAAAACAAAGTCCGGTGCGTTGTATGTCTGATATTATTGTCAGGATATGTCTTACCGTATTTTTCATCTGGTGCCAAAATTGCAGGGAAAGCAAAAAACAAAGTCCGGTGCGTTGTATGTCTGATATTATTGTCAGGATATGTCTTACCGTATTTTTCATCTGGTGCCAAAATTGCAGGGAAAGCAAAAAACAAAGTCCGGTGCGTTGTATGTCTGATATTATTGTCAGGATATGTCTT
>CALWJW010000009.1 GCA_944381095.1 uncultured Clostridia bacterium
CACAAACGGAGGATTTTTCTCATCGGTTAACCTCAATTGAACCACGCGACTATCGCGTGGTTTTCGTTATACAAAAAAATCTCCCAGTACTGCGACAGGGAGATTTTTAAAACGCCGGCTGATGTGTCAATCGTATCGTTTCATCGATCCGGACTTGTTAAGACCGTCAAATCATTTTCATTTGTCTATGTGAACGTCAAGCTGCGGGAACGGTATTTCGATCTCGTTTTCGTCAAATACCTCTTTTGCTTTCTCGGTAAGGTCAAAATAAACAGTCCAATAATCCGAGGCCTTCACCCAGACCCTCACCTTAACCGTAATCTGCGATTCATCATAAGAACTTATCCTGACGAACGGTTCGGGATCCCTTAACACCATTTCACAGGCGTAACACATATCTTTCAGTACAGTCAACACATTTTTCATATCGCTTTTATACGAAACACCGAGTACTATTTCACATCTGCGGGTTTCGTTGATCGAATAATTCTGAACAACAGCGTTAGACAGCTGCCCGTTAGGAACCACTATCCTTACATTGTCCGGTGTGTCAAGTATTGTATAGAGAATGGTTATCTCCTTGACTGTACCGGAAACGTCATCCGCCACAATGTAGTTCCCGACGCGGAACGGATGAAACATCAGTATCATCAGTCCTCCGGCAAGATTCGCAAGGCTTCCCTGCAAGGCAAGACCTATTGCCAGTCCTGCCGATCCTATGACTGCCACAAAATTTGTCATCGGTACACCGAGTATCGCAACCGCGGTCAATATAATTACGGATTTGAGCGAAATTGAAAGAAAACTTAAGATAAACGTCTGTGCCCCGGTGTCTATCTTATGGAATTTTTTCGATTTTTTCAGTAGCTTCATGAAAAGCTTTATCAGCTTGAAACCTATCCAAAGAACAAGTATAGCCGTCAGTAGCTTCCCGCCGAATTCAATCAGCCATCTGAGCAGACTGTCGAGAAACGCCTGCATATCCATTTTTTTACCCCCTTGTTTTTTATTTCCGGATAATTATACACCAATTTTTACAAAATGTCAACAGTCCGGATACCAGTAAATTATGTACCGGATACCAGTAAATTATGTATGTGCACTTGACTGTTCGCACAGTCTGTGCTATAATAAAGAGGAAGAGTGGAAAATTTACATCAGATCAGTTTTCAGATCCTTACGATAAAATCAGGTTAAGAAGGAGGAAAGCCTGTGTTTTCGGCATTTTTTGAATCGGCGCAAAAAAAACTTATCTCCCTTACTGCGCTGCTACTTGCTTTTTCAGCTATAATGGCAGGCTGTTCTGCCGTACCCGGCAACCCGGACAACAGCGATCAGGGAAATTTGGCGTCATACCGGAGCCTGACCGAAGGTTATGCGGCAAAGCCGATAGCCGAAAAAATAACCGATTATAATTTCACTACCGCAGTCAAAAACTTTTCTGCAAAGCTTTGCGCAAACTCGTCTTTCGGATCATCAAACGTCATATATTCTCCGACAGCTCTTCTGAGCGCTTCTTCTCTTATGGTGAACGCCTCCGACGAACCGACCCGGCTGGAACTGCTTGATATTCTCGGCTTTACCGGGGGGATAAGCGATCTTAACGAATATCTGGCAACATATTCAAGTTATTTGAGGCGCAATGAAAAACTTTACCTTCATCAATCTTTCTGGATAAATAACGCTTCAAGCGACATTTCGGTGAGCGAGGCGTTTTTGAAGGTAAACGCCGATTATTACGGCGCGTCAGGTTTCACATTCGATACCGGAAAATATCCTTTTAACGATTATCTTGTCAATTGGGCTTCTGATACCGTGGGAATGCAGAAATTCACCCTTGACTCTACTCTTTTCGATACGCAGTCTGTCAGTCTGGCGTCATCACTATATGGTTCCCTCGAATGGGCGGAACCATTCACATTTACCGAGAATTTGCTTTTCAAATCAGCAGACGGCGATAAAGAAATCCCGTTTATTATTTCTGACACCGCAACCGTTGTTTCTCTGAGCATTGCTTCGGGATTTTCCAAAGAATTTTCAAACGGATGTACTTTTGTAGCCCTTTTGCCAAACGAAGGAGTTTCGCTTGCCACGCTGGCTTCCGAAGTCTCAGACTTGAAGGTTTCGGGCGTACTTAATCACGAAAGCCAGGATCCCGTAAAGGTACGTATCCCTTCTTTCAGTATACGCGGTGCTTACGACTGTTCAAAGCTTATGTCGAAGGCCGGCTTGGTAACTCCTTTCAAAACAGGTGAGAATGTTTTTTCTTACCTTGCTGTGACACCGGTTCAGCTTTACCTCGGAAATATGATAAACGCAACCGAGTTCTCATTCGGCTCCGGGGGCATTAACGCACCTGACGCAAATACAACTCCGATTATCTCCGAATCCGAATCTTCTGAAACCGTGGAGCCTGATGAAGAGACTCACATCGAGGCGACGCTTGATTTCGATCGGCCGTTTATTTACATGGTCTTTGACAGCAACAACTTGCCCGTCTACATCGGAAGTTTTATTTCACCGTAATTTTTTCTCTCGTCCCTGCATAGAATAAAATAAAAGGAGAACAGCTATGAAGGTTCTTTTGATCAACGGCGGTCCGCATAAGTCAGGTGTAACAGCGGAAGCTTTATCGGAAATTTCCGCCACACTAGAAAAAGAAGGTATTGGAGCCGAAACGATCTGGCTCGGAAACGATCCGATAGCCGGCTGCATAGGCTGCGGCGTCTGTAAAAAAACCGGTTCTTGTTTCCGGAAAGATATTGTCAATATAGTCTCAGAACGACTTGAAGAATTTGACGGTTTTATCTTCGCATCACCGGTCCATTACGCCGCCTGCTCAGGGGCATTGTCGTCGTTTATGGACAGACTTTTTATGTCTTCTGCCGTCAAAATGTATTTGAAGCCTGCCGCAGCAGTGGTATGTTGCAGGAGGGGCGGAGCTTCAGCTGCCTTTGACGAAATAAATAAATATTTCACAATGACCTGCATGCCGGTTATAAGTTCACAGTACTGGAATCAGGTTCATGGCAGTAACGCCGAACAGGCAAGACAAGATCAAGAAGGTATGCAGACCATGCGTACACTTGCTTCCAATATGGCTTATATTCTGAAATGTCTGGAAGCCGGCAGAAACTGCGGCATACTGCCCCCTGTAAAGGAAGAACAGATACGCACAAATTTTATAAGATAATTTTCAGCATAGCGTCAACAAAGCTGAAAGCGGGCAGAGATCAGGTTTACAACCCGGTCTCTGCCCGCTGTTTTCCATATAAAAATTCAGTACTCTTACGCTTGCCGATAAACTAAACTTAACTGACAATCACGCTCCGTTCGGAATTACTTTCTCAGCCTATTGACGTATTTAATTTTTTACCGCAAAAAAGCTGCTTTTTTACCCTCAAAAACAAATACGCCGTCAGTGAGATAAATACAACTGTCATAATTACGAAAGAAGCTTTGAATGCCGCGTTTCCGTATACAGTTTGATCTGCTGACTTAACCGGCGGTATCTCTTCCGCCTCAACGCCATTTGTCAGCTGTCTGAGCAGCGAAACGGTAAATATCTTGTTTCCGTTATCGGAGTAGATGTCATAATCATCGTTTATGTAAACGGCGCTTGATACCACCGTCAGCGTTCCGCCTGCACTGTTTACTGCCCTTACCGCCAGATTATGAATCCCTCTTTTATCCTGTTCTTCATTGAATTCAAAACCGTTTGAAATGTCAGATTTAGTGTAAGCCTCGGGTGACGTCACTAGTATAGGCCGGACCTCCACTCCATCAGGCAGATCCTCTGAAATTTTTACGGAAGTCGCTCCAAGCATAACAACACTTGCTCCGGCTTGACTTAACTTTTCACCGGATTCTTCATCGTTGACATCGGGAATGACCAGCGCAGAATACTCGCCGAAACGGTAATTTTCATTGTCCTCGAATACCGTATCCCCGGTCAACCGGATTCCCATTTCCTCACATAATGCCGAGAGCTCCGGCTTTTCGGAAGTACCCGAGCTCATGAGAAGTATCTTGCCGCCATTTTTCGCATAGTCACTGAGCATTTCACGGTTACGGGAACTGATATCCGCATACGCCGTAAGCATTACCGCATCAGCGTCATCGGGGATGCTTTGGGCATCGGCAGGAAACGCTTTTATTTCCGTCATGCCGTCTCTTATCATGTCGGTCAATCCGTATCCGAACCCTTGCCCCTCACCGGCCGACATCAGGTATACAGTTTTCAGGCTGTCGCCGGTACAGTAACGGATCGCCTGAGTGATCTCGTTTTCGTAACAGTAACCGTCATAAAGTCCCAAAGACCCTCCATACAGTTCTTTGAATTCGGTATAACTGCAATCGATATATTCTTCGGTGTAGTAAACATTGTAGATGTAAAACGCCGCCGCTTCGGCGTCCCGGCTGTAACCGAAAAATGAATTGTACGGGAGATATACAGATCTTTTGCCGCTGCGTACAATAACGCTTCCGGACACAGGTGATTCGGTATATTCCTTTATCTCATCCATGTCAATATCGGTATACAGAATCCTTACACTTATATTCTTATTGATTTTATCGTATTTACTGAGAAGATTCCTAATACTTTCGTTCGGCGCTGACCCGGTCGAAACCAGGCAAAGCTCCACTTTTTCTTCATTATCGCCGAGGACTTGCTTTGTATAATCCGAAAGAGTATACATTTTGTTTGAAGTGACGTCGGCGGTCAGATATCCTTCCGGTAAAATGGAAATGAGAATACTCACTATCATTAACAAAATCACGGTTGCTGTTGCAATAAGCGCAGTTTGCGTTGATCTCTCTTTTTTCAGATTCATTTAATCTCCTTCCCCGTAACCTTCTGTACGGCTCTTTATTACAAATACCCCGACCGCCGTGCACGTCACCGTAAACAGGAGAAGTGACAAAACAGACCGCAAATCAAATATTCCGAAATAAAATCCTGACTCAGCGGTATTCGGTATAAAAAAATTCAAAAGAGCTTTCGCAAGAATCACAGAGTTTTGCTCTGATGTTGCGCAAACCAAAGCCGTAACGGTTCCCAAAACCGCAAACACCGATACAGAAAGCCATTTATTCCGACCTATGACATAACAGATTATGGCCGGAATAATCGAAACGGCAACGCAAACCGACGCTCCCGCCATTTTGCTCATCTGTATGTTTTCGTGAATACCGCCGAATACCGTAAACAGCACAACCGCAACGTAACTTGCAACGTATGCGGTGAGTTTGCGCTCACAAGCCGCCGAAATCACCGTCAGAGCGCTCATTGCCGCAATGCTCACCAGAGCAAAACCAGCCACAGAAACAAGGGAAGACAAAAGTACAGTTCCCGTGAAAAAACTCATAATGACGGTAAGAGTCAGCATAAATAACACAGGCAACAGCAAAAAACTGCAAACAGCGAGCTGATAACCTATTACCGCTTCAACGGCTCCCGCTCCTGCTGACAAATAAAACCTGACTACACCGTTTTTGTTGTCACCGCTCAACGTCTCTGCCGTTACCAACGGGAAAAGGCAGAACATCGGCAACGTCAGGTACATAAGTCCTATCTCCGTCGACGGAATTCCCTTGCCGACGTTGTATACCGCCGTTATCACTGCCATACCGACAAGCACTGCCGTGCTGTACACATAAGTTCTTACCGAGCATAGCAGATTTTTCAGTGTGTTTATGTAAATCAGTTTTACACAGCTCATTTCACATCATCCCCGCCAGAATTGTTTCGATTCGAAAAAAGCGTACTTTCGCTGTTTCCGTTTTCAGACTCTTCCTCATTTTCCTCATCGCTTTCAAACAGATCCGGTATTTCACTTGCAAACATGACATCGTTCAGACCGAGCCCGGACGGTTCTGAGTGCAACTCCTCCTCGGACTTTTGAGTTTCGACTCTTTCAGCCTCTTTTTCTTCCATTACGCCGATTATTTCATTAAGTCGGTTACGCGGACCGGGCTTACAGCTTACAGTAGTCAAACCGGCTTTTTTTATACCCGCAATCAGCTTTTCCCTCGTCAGCTCCTGACCGCTGAATCTCAACCGATAAAATCCTGCGTCAGTTTTCCCGGTTATTTCAACCTCCGTATCCGGAATCATATTGAATATTTTTTCCGGATGTTCATCCATAGTCCCGGAAACCGTTACGATAAATTCGTTGCCTGCTTTTATCTCCATTCCGACATCCGCACCGTTTCCGGAAAATACTGCTTCGCCGCCGGATATCACCAGCATCGTCCGCGCCGGCAATGCATCCGAAAAGCACTGCGCGCTGTAAATAATATTTTTCCCGGAACTTACCAGCTCTGTTATTATTTCTTTCGCCTGCGTCTGATTTAACCCGCAAGTGGGATTTTGAGCAAAATACGATTCTGACTCCGAGTTTTTTATAACCCAGAGCAACACTTTTGCGCGCTGATAGGCGTCAAGATTTTCAAGTCTTTCAAAAACGGACGGAAATTCACTGATGTTACCGGGCAAACTCCCGTCACGCACTTCCCGGCTGCAATCTGTCCCGGATTTTAACGGTAATTTTTTTCCGGTTTTCCTGTTTTTCCTTTTACCAAGCAGATTAGCAAGCGTCTTTAAAATTTCCGCTCCGTTCAGAAAATCAAAAAAGCCGGGATCAAATGATATGTATACAGTTTCGGAAAATGTATTTTCTATTTCTCCTGCGGTAGGTTTTTTACCTACGCATATAAGTTTTGCAAGTTCGTTTATAACTTTTTCGTCGGCGCCGGCTATGCACAAACTTTCTCCTTGGCTTATGAAACTCAGGTTACTCAGACATTTTCCTGATGTTACATCGGTGAATTTTATCATTTCATATTCCCCTCATCCGGTATTTGACTTCCTTATTTTGCCTTTTCGTTCTTACTTCCCGAACCGAAAATTCTTGCAACAGCCGTCCTGTGAACCACTATTGCGCTTTTCGGACAGAATTCCTGACAGCAAAAACACCTTATACATTTTTTTCTGTCTATTTTTATCTTTCCCTTTACTTTCCTTATCGCTTTTGCCGGGCAGATTCCGACGCATATTCCGCAACCTACACATTTATCTTTTTTCGGCTCCGGTCTTGTCCGCAGAATAAGCTTTAAAACGGATGACAAAGCGTTCCTTAGCCTGCTTTTGCCTTTACCGGAAAACAAAAGCGAGCTTCTCTCGACAACTCTTTCAAAATCCTCCGTTTTCAGCCCTTCAAGCGACCCGTAAACCTTTATTTCACTGACATTTTCAGGTATAAGGCCTCTGCGGTATGCCGACATAAGTATCGGAAGCTCCTCTTTACTGAATCCGAGCATATCAGCCGCCACGTAATCAAGCGTATGCGGTGACTTACTTGCCAGTATGCAACCGATCTTCCTCGGAGTACCTGCCGTCGGACCGTTGCCCTCCATTCCAACCACCGCGTCCGCAATCGTCAGTACCGGATGAAAATATTCGTCGAGATCAGTTATCATATCGGCAAAGTCGTCGTAATCCGGAAACCTGAAATGGTATTCGGGCTTCGTCACACCCGGTACCGTGCCGAACATATTTTTTGCTCCGCAGGACATTCCCATCATTCCGTGGCTTTTCAGCTTACAAAAATTTATTATCACGTCCGCTTTGTCAAGATAACCTGTGTATAAAAAGCTTTTCAACACCTTACCTTCCGGGAAAACTGCTTCTTTCTGCGAAAAATCACGGTTGAGCTCTGCTCCGAATTTTTCCGTTTCATGCATACCGGTGACGTTGTATATCCTTGAAAGAAACGCACTGTTGTAAAGTCCGCCGGGACTGTCTCCTATTACGACCTCCGCGCCTTTTTCGCGAAGCAGCGTAACGAGGGCGCAAAGCAACACCGGGTGCGTTGTCGCCGCCTGAGACGGCTTCATTGCGGAAACAAGATTGGCTTTTATCACCACTTTCATGCCCGGCTTCACGAAATCAAGCCCGCCTATCGGCATCAGCGCATCAGTCAAAGCCCTGACCGCACTGTCGTAATTATACTCTTCCAGTCTGACCACGGAAACCGCGTCAGAGACTTTATAATACTTTGAACCGGTATTTTCCATTTTTTCTCCTTTTACAGTCCTGTGAAAAGCACACTTATTTTCCGGGCGCAGAGTAACCGGTCATTCGCCGGAGTTTAAACATATTTAATAAACGACGGAACGCAGATCGCTTATATCATTTTCTTTGTCTTTCGAAATTTGCCTCACATTTTTACGATTTTACCTCGACACAATGCGTTTGTTCCTTTTTATATCAATTCAATAAAATCATTTTCTATGTTTTCCGGAATTAACCCGGAAGTTATAAATTAAGCAAAAGACAAAGAGGTCAGTTGGGAATTTAAAATATCCGCCACTCTCATTATATGATATAAATTTGCCGGCTCTCTCTACTGAATGTAAATTTATACGAACGCTTTTTTTAATTTTTTGTCCGAGCTATGCCTGCACTGTTAATACAAAATCACCCGTAATCCGGATTTCAGGTATTTCAGCTCCGGATTTTACACATTAAATTTTAATTTTTACAGACGCCTATTACCAACAATTTCCTTAACTTGACAATTGTGTTCGTTTGTGTTATAATTAGTTATGTACTTAACTATTTACAGAATATTCCAGGGAGGATAATATATTGACAAGGCAAAAACTCAGTAGCTTTTCCGCAACTTTAAGCCGTCTCAGCGAAACCTGCATCGTAAACAACAAAATTGATCCCTCGCTTTACGGCGTTTATGACGTAAAAAGAGGATTAAGGGATCTCGACGGTAAGGGGGTCGTAACAGGTCTCACTGAAATTTCAACAATAATTTCATCTAAAAAAGAAAACGGTGTCGACGTCCCGTGTAAAGGCGAACTTTATTACAGAGGAATAAATGTCGAAGATCTGGTAGCGGGCTTTGAAAGTGAAGACCGGTTCGGTTTTGAAGAGACGGTGTACCTTCTTCTCTTCGGAAAACTGCCGTCGGAAAAGGAGCTTTCCGAATTCGGAAAAATTCTCGCCGCTTACCGCGGTCTTCCGAGAAATTTCACCAGGGATGTTATTATGAAAGCTCCTAACCGTGACATAATGAACTGTATGGCGAGAAGTATACTGACTCTGTATTCCTACGACCAGGAAGCAAACGATACGTCGGTGCCCAACGTGCTTAATCAGTGCATTAACCTTATAGCGGATTTTCCGCTGCTTGCGGTTTATTCTTATCAGGCGTATATGCACTTCGGTCACGGAAAAAGTCTGATCATGCATAATCCGGATCCTAAACTTTCAACAGCCGAAAATATTCTGAGACTTCTGAGACCCGATTCCTCATACACCCACCTTGAAGCCAGAATACTCGACCTTGCCCTCGTTCTGCACGCCGAACACGGAGGCGGTAACAATTCCACGTTCACAAACCATGTTGTGACTTCCTCCGGAACCGACACCTATTCGGCAATGGCGGCATCGCTCTGCTCACTCAAAGGTCCGAAGCACGGCGGAGCCAACATCATGGTAAAAAGAATGTTCGACGATATAAAAAAGAATGTGCACGACTGGAAAGACAGAGATGAAATCGCTTCTTATCTCGAAAAAATCCTCGATAAACAAGCCTTTGACAAATCCGGGCTTATTTACGGAATGGGCCATGCCGTATATTCCATTTCCGACCCGAGGGCTGACATCCTTAAAAAATACACACGTCTGCTTTCCGAAGAAAAAGGGAAGAAAAAAGAATTTGCTCTTTACAAGGATGTGGCGGAAGTTGCGGTTGAGCTTATCGGCAGAAAACGTCGTATATACAAGGGGGTAAGCCCCAATATCGACTTTTTCAGCGGTCTGGTATACGAAATGCTCGGTCTTCCGGATGAATTATTCACCCCTCTTTTCGCCATCGCACGTATCGCAGGCTGGAGCGCTCACCGTATTGAGGAGCTGATAAACGGCAACAAAATAATCCGTCCCGCCTATACCTCGGTGGCGGAAGCAGTCCCGTACATCAGAATATCAGACAGATAACAGCTTCTTTGATCCTTTCTCTTTCGGTTATGTTCAGCTGACAGCCTTGAAACAAATTACTGCCCGATGTCATCCGGTCGGTCCGGCGGCAACGGGCAGTTTTTTGTATCATCTCCTGATATTATCCCATGTACTGTAAACGGCTTCGATGTTCTCAGGCCTTGCACCGATCCCGAATTCACACTGAGCTATACAGCCGCCGTCCTGCCAGAGATTTTCATACACACTCTTCACCGCATTTTCTATATCCTTACGGCTTCCGTACGGCAACAGATGCTGACGGTCTATCTCACCCCAGAATGTTATTTTTCCTCTGAATTCTGACAGATTTTTTGTGCCCATACAGAATATCTGACAGTTGACCGCATCAAGACCGAGTTCGATAAGATCGGGAATGATGTCAGTTATGTATCCGTCGCTGTGCATGAATATTTTCTTTTTGCTTCTTTTCGTTTTCAGAGGTTTGCAAGAAAAACGTTTCTTGCGTAGTCTGCCCACTCCTCTTTGACGCCTATGTCCTGATATGTCGGATAGTCTTTCAGAATAAGAGAGCCTTTTCCTTTGAAAGCATTTACCATTCTCAAAGCTTCACTCTCTATCAGATTTCTGTCGCCTGTGGGGAGCGTCTTTTGAATATCGAGCGGTGACCAGAATGTCACCCTGCCTGCAAATTCCCCTGCCATTTTTTCATACCCGTACGCGCCGAGCTGATCGAATTGCAGCACATCGATCCCCGCACCTATAAAGTCATCCATAAACCCGTAATTATATCCGCAGGAATGAAGTATAAAATGCATTCCGAGGCTGTGAAGCTTTCCGGCTATTGCGGAATATACCGGTTTGAAAAGCTCACGGAAAGACTCCGGACTTATGAAAGTTCTGTCCTGCGTCCCCCAGTCGTCACACATCATAAGCGCGTCCGCTCCGCACTTTCCGAGATATTCCGCAAGTCTGAGATTTTCTTTGAGTATCATCCCGAGAAATTCTTTTACGTTGTCCTTTTCAAGAACGGTGTCTGTCAGCGCATTTGTTATTTTTCTTGTATCCCTTAAAACGGAAAAAACCGCATAAGGGCTCATACCTATTATGTATTTATCGCTGCTTTTATACTTTTCGGCTTCTTTTTCCCCGAAAAACGTTACGTCAATTTCCGGCAATTTGTAATTTCCGAGCTGTTCCCAGTCTTCAAGTGCACCTCTGACACACTCACCTTTTGTCAGCCCTCTCAGTCTTCCTATTATATTTCCGAAATTATCGATACGCACTTCCCCGTCAAACCCGCCGGTCATTTTCAGCAGTTCTTCATGCTGTCCGAAGGAAAAATATTCGCTTTTTACCCCGGTCGGTTTTTTCAGCGAAACCCTTGCATACGCAACGTCGCTCGGGTGCGGGGAATTGAAAGCGACAGGTATTCTGTCGGCTTTTCCGTGATTTATCACAGCTTTGACTCTTTCTCTTCCGGTCATAATACAAGTCCTTTCCGTTGATCTCTTTGAATAGATTTAACTTTTAACACAAAAAGGCACAACCGCGGCTTTTATCTCCTTGGTTATGCCAATTATAACATATTATCACTTTTTGTCAAGACTTTAAATAATTCACTTTTCTGTATTTTGCACATGTTCGGCTGATAATTTCTTGCAAAACAAAATCAAAATATATTCACTTACAAGCAGGACAGACGTTTCAGAGGAAACCTCACCAAAGCAAATCAAAACCGATAATACGTTTGACCTGCAATAAGACGTACGAATTGCTGAATGCCAATGCAGAGCTACCTTCTGATATTCATTATCCGAGCAACCTCACAAGTCTTGCGGCACTTTCCTCGGTATCCTCAGGACTTCCGAAGGTGGAAAATCTGAAATACCCCTCTCCGCATTTGCCGAATCCTTCACCCGGTGTACCTACGATCTGCGCTTTGCTCAGCAGATAATCAAAGAATTCCCAACTGCCCATATTACCGGGGCACTGCATCCAGATGTAGGGAGCGTTTTTTCCTCCCGTATATTTTATGCCCAGTCTATCCAGCGCTTTCATAAGACAGCGGGCATTGTTCTTGTAGACCTTTATATTTTCCTTTATCTGTCTTTGTCCCTCTTCGGTGAAAACCGCCGCCGCGCCCCTTTGGATGATGTAAGAAACACCGTTCGTCTTGGTCGTACGGTTTCTTACCCACATGGAATTAAGGTTCATGCCGGCTCTTTCAAGCGTCTTCGGTATAACCGTGTATCCGCAACGGGTTCCGGTAAAGCCGGCTGTTTTTGAAAGAGAGCATATCTCTATTGCGCATTTTTCCGCACCCTCGATTTCAAAAATGCTGTGCGGTAACGCTTCGTCTTCTATGAAAGCCTCATACGCCGCATCGAAAAGTATGACGGCGTCGTTCTTTATCGCATATCCGACCCACTCGCTCAGTTTTTCCCTGTCGTAGACTGCCCCGGTCGGGTTGTTCGGAGAGCAGATATATATTATATCGGGTTTGAGGTTATCCCTATCGGGTATGTCCGACGGCATCGGAAGAAAACCGTTTTCCATTCCGGCGTCCAGCCTTACTATTCTGTTTCCCCAGATTATATTGGCATCAACATACGCCGGGTACGCCGGCTCCATTATCAGCGCCGTCTTGTCTCTGCCGAGAAGATCGAGAATATCTCCGAGCTCATCGCTTGCACCGCTCGATACGAAAACCTCGTCATCGGCTATCAGTATCCCCCTCGATCTGTAATAATCGCCTACCGCTTTCCTGAAAAAATCCGCTCCGCATTCTGGCATGTACCCGTGGAAAGTCTCCTTTGCCGACTGGTCGTTGACCGCTTTGTGAAGTGCCTTTATTACCTCTTCGCAGAGTGGCAGCGATACGTCACCTATTCCCATACGGTAAATGTGCACTCCCTCGTTTTGTCTGATAAAAGCATTGACTTTCTGAGAAATATTGTAAAAAAGGTAGCTGTCTTTGAGATTTTTGTAATTTTCATTCGGTATCATATCTCCACCTCACATTCGCAAACCGTTTCCGCCGGACCCGTCATCATTACCGTTTTATCCGGGAGAACTTTTATTCTCAGCACCCCGCCGTCCAGCACCACCTGTATCTCTTCATCCTCACGGCAAAGTCCTTTTTTTACTGCCGCAGCCGCGGTCGCGCAAGCTCCCGTTCCGCACGCCATAGTGACTCCGCTTCCTCTTTCCCAGACGCGCATCCTTATCCGGTTTTCTCCGATAATCTGCGCAAATTCGACGTTTACTCCTCCGGGAAACTGCCGGTGCTTTTCAATCTTCGGACCTATTCCGGTAAGAGGTACGTTTTCGGCGTCCGGGGTAAAAATTACCGCATGAGGATTTCCTACCGACACAGGTATATATTCTACCTTCTGCCCGTCAACTTCAAGCGTTGATTTTTCTCCCGCCACAGCCTTGCCCATATCGACCGTCACCGAACGTACTTTACTTCCTTTGGCGTCAAGATCCAGCTCCCTGATCCCGGAAAGCGTCTCGACAGTCAGATGCTTTTTGTCGGTATATCCCTTATCGTAAACATATTTTCCGACGCACCTTATTCCGTTCCCGCACATCTTGGCTTCGCTTCCGTCCGCATTGAATATCCTCATTTTAAAATCGGCAATTCCGGACGGCAGAATCAGGATTATACCGTCCGAGCCTATACCGAAATGCCTGTCTGAAAGTCTTACCGAAAGCTTTTCCGGTTCAGACACCTCTCCGTATATATATAGGTAATCGTTTCCGAGTCCCTGCATTTTTGTAAGATGCATATTATTTCCTTTCCGCCGCAAGTGAATGCGGCACCTGCTGATGCCTGGTTGTCGGCGTATCCGAGACCGTGTCACACATTCGCCGTCACCCGCAATCGCTCATTCTCCTATTGCCGATACTCCTATCGTAATCTCTTCCAGCACGTCAAGGAGCACTTTTACCGTGTCAAGCGATGTGAACATGGTAACATTGTTCTCGCTTGCACATCTTCTTATGGCCACTCCATCCTCGTAATGGACGCCTGACAGGATCGCTCTGGTGTTTATTACATAACTGACGTATCCGGCGCGTATCGAATCGAGTATTTCCGTGCTTCCCTCACTGAGCTTTCTCCTTAGTCTGGTTCTCAGACCGTGCGCTTTCAGGAACTCTGCCGTTCCTACCGTTGCCTCTATGTTGAAGCCCATTTCATAAAATCTTTTTACCAGAGGAAGCGCCTCTTCCTTGTCTTCGTCGGCAAGCGTAACTATTACGGTGCCGTAATTCTGAAGCTTAATCCCGGAAGCTATAAGCGCTTTGTACATTGCTCTGTGCAGCTTGCTGTCATAGCCGATGGCTTCTCCGGTCGACTTCATCTCCGGGGACAGATACGAATCCATTCCGCTCAGCTTTGAAAAGGAAAACGCCGGCGCCTTTACATACCATTTTTTCTTTTCCTCAGGATACAATACGTTTATTCCCTGCTCCTTCAGGGTTACTCCGAGACAGACCTTGGTTGCAATATCAGCTATTTCATATCCGGTAGACTTTGAAAGAAACGGAACTGTCCTTGACGAGCGCGGATTGACTTCGATAATAAACACGTTTTCGTCCTTGTCAACTATAAACTGTATATTAAACAGTCCCTTGATTCCTATACCCTTTCCGAGCTTAACCGCATAATCAAGTATGGTTTCCTTTACTTTCCGGCTTATGCTGTAAGGAGGATATACGCTGATTGAGTCGCCGGAATGTATTCCGGTCCTTTCGACAAGCTCCATTATACCCGGAACAAAAACGTCGTTTCCGTCGCACACTGCGTCGACCTCAACTTCCTTTCCGCAGATGTATTTATCCACCAGAACAGGCTTATCCTTATCTATTTCGACCGCTGTTTTCAGATAGTTTCTCAGCTCCTTTTCCTTTGACACTATCTGCATTGCTCTTCCCCCGAGCACAAAACTCGGTCTGACAAGTACCGGGTATCCGATTTCTTTTGCCGCTTTTATTCCCGACTCGATATCAGTTACTGCCGTTCCCCTCGGCTGCGGGACCGAAAGCTCGGACAGAAGCTTTTCAAATGCGTCCCTGTTTTCCGCCTTTTCTATTGCCTCGCAGTCGGTACCGATTATCTTTACTCCAAGCTTTGTCAGCGGTTCGGCAAGATTTATAGCTGTCTGTCCTCCGAGAGTTGCTATTACTCCGTCAGGCTTTTCCAGCATTATCACATTCATAACATCCTCTGTGCAGAGTGGCTCAAAGTAAAGCTTATCTGACGTCGTATAGTCTGTCGAAACCGTTTCGGGGTTATTGTTTATTATTATCGCCTGATATCCCGATTCTTTTATCGTTTTGACGGCGTGCACGGCAGAGTAGTCAAACTCCACTCCCTGACCTATTCTTATAGGTCCGGAGCCGAGCACTATTATCTTTCTGTCCTTTGTCACCCTTGACTCGTTTTCTTCTTCATATGTGGAATAAAAATACGGCACATAGCTTTCAAATTCCGAGGCGCAGGTGTCTATCATCTTATATACGGGGAAAATGTTTTCCTTTTTTCTCAGCTCAAAAATGTCGCTTTCCTTCATTTCCCACAGATACGCAATCTCTTTATCGGAAAATCCGGATTTTTTTGCACTTTTAAGGACATTTATGTCACCTTTTGATTTTCTGAGTATTTTCTCAGTATCAACTATTTTCAGGATCTTGTCGATAAAAAATCTGTCTATTGCGGTGCAATCGGTTATAACGCTGACCGGCGTTCCCCTCCTCAGCATTTCCGCTATGGCGTATATCCTGTCATCCGTGCCGATCTTTATATAATCTTCAAGTTCGCTGTCTGTATATCCGTCAAATTTGCCGTAATGAATGTGAAATGTTCCCGTTTCAAGCGAACGGATAGCTTTAAGAAGACTTTCCTCAAAGGTTCTTCCGACGCTCATCACCTCGCCTGTTGCCTTCATCTGGGTTCCGAGTTTGCGGTTGGCGTCAACGAATTTGTCAAACGGGAATCTCGGCATTTTAGTAACGACGTAATCCGGAGCCGGCTCAAATGCCGCGCAGGTATTTGCAAGTCTTATCTCTTCAAGCGTCATTCCGACGGCTATTTTTGCCGAGACTCTGGCGATCGGATAACCTGTCGCCTTTGAGGCAAGCGCAGACGACCTGGACACTCTCGGATTTACTTCTATAAGATAATATCTGAATGAATTCGGGTCAAGCGCAAACTGTACGTTGCAGCCGCCTTCAATTTTCAGGGCACGGATTATTTTAAGCGCGCTGTTGCGCAGCATATGATATTCTTTGTTGGTCAGCGTCTGAGAGGGACACACCACTATCGAATCGCCTGTGTGTATTCCGACCGGATCCAGATTTTCCATATTACAAACGGTAATAGCCGTGTCGGTTGCATCTCTCATCACTTCATATTCTATTTCCTTGAATCCCTTTATGCTCTTTTCGACAAGCACCTGATGCACAGGTGAAAGCGCAAGTGCATTTTTCACGATGTCACGCAGCTGTTTTTCGTCGTCGGCAAATCCCCCGCCGGTTCCTCCGAGGGTAAAAGCAGGTCTGAGAACGACCGGATATCCGATTTCCTCGGCTATCTCCACGCCCTCCTCTATGCTTCCGGCAACTTTACTCGAAAGCACCGGTTCACCGAGGCTTAAACAAAGCTCCTTGAACAGCTCCCTGTCCTCGGCTTTTTCTATACTTTCACTGCACGTTCCCAAAAGCTCTGTGCGGCATTCCCTGAGCACACCTTTCTTTTCCAGCTGCATTGCCAGATTAAGTCCCGTCTGACCTCCTATTCCCGGAAGTATGGCGCACGGTCTTTCTTTTCTGACTATTTTCGCCATATATTCAAGCGTAAGAGGCTCCATATATACCTTGTCAGCCACGTATCTGTCCGTCATTATCGTTGCGGGATTTGAGTTGCAAAGTATTACCTCGTATCCCTCTTCTTTGAGCGCAAGGCACGCCTGAGTTCCCGCGTAGTCAAATTCCGCCGCCTGACCTATCACTATCGGTCCGGAACCTATTACAAGTATTTTTTTCAGATCAGTTCTCTTCGGCATTTTCAGTATCCTCCATAAGTCTTACGAATCTGTCAAACAGGTAGGTGCTGTCCTCAGGTCCGGGTGCGCTCTCCGGGTGATACTGCACGCTGAATATCCTGTCTTTTTCACATTCCATACCCTCTACTGTACCGTCTAAAAGGTTAATGTGTGTTATGCTGAGCGGTGTTTTTCCGAGACTTTCCGCATCCACTGCGTAGGAATGGTTCTGCGAAGTTATTTCCGTTTTCCCGGTTTTCAGATTCTTTACCGGGTGATTTCCGCCTCTGTGTCCGAATTTGAGCTTATAGGTTTTTGCTCCGTAGGCAAGCGCTATTATCTGATGACCGAGACATATTCCGAATATCGGATATTTTCCTTTGAGTTTACGCACTGTCTCTATAACTTCGGTGACGTCGGTCGGGTCGCCCGGACCGTTTGAAATGAATATACCGTCCGGATGCTTTTTCTCTATCTCCTCAGCTGGGGTATTATATGGGACCACAGTCACCTTACATCCCTTTTCCGTCATCCTTTTTACTATGCTCTGCTTCATTCCGCAGTCTATTGCGACGACGTTAAAGCGCGCGTTTCCGGCATCTTCCTTTATTTCACATTTGCGGCTGACTTCGGAAACCGCATTGTGCGGGACGATGTACTCCTTTATCTTTTTCAGACCGTCTTCAAGCGTTACATCCGGTGAGCATATCAGCGCAAGTCCGCTGCCTTTATCCCTTATCGACCTTACAAGCTTTCTGGTATCTATCCCGCTTATTCCGGGGATACCGTACTTTTTCATCACTTCCCCGAGAGTCGCGGTGCTCCTGAAATTTGACGGACTGTCATTGTAATCCCTGACCGCAAGTCCTCCTATTGTCAGATTGTCCCGTTCGTAGTCGTCGTCAGCGCAACCGTAGTTCCCTATCAGAGGATATGCCATCACCACCGTCTGGTTTGTATATGACGGGTCTGATATTATCTCCTGGTATCCCACCGGAGACGTATTGAACACTATCTCCGTTATACATTCCTTAACCGCACCGAACGAGTATCCGTAATATTCCTCTCCGCTTTCGGTTATCAGCTTTACGTTGTACTCCTGCATCTCATTTCCTCTTTTCAGTCATTTGTGATTATTTTCTGCTCGAACCTGTCCTTACCGCTGTCTCCGGGCACGGGAGTCGGATATTTTCCGTCAAAACACGCCGCACAGTATTCGTTATTACCGGTAAGCTCCCTGAGCGTTTCAAGCGGCAGGAATCCGAGACTGTCCGCGCAGATCATTGCGCAGATCTCCGACACGGAATGATTGCTCGCTATCAGGTGTTCTTCCGAATCTATGTCGGTTCCGTAGTAACACGGATGAAGAAATCTCGGAGACGATATCCGCACGTGTATTTCGGCTGCTCCGGCTTCACGCAGTAATCTGACTATTCTTCTGCTTGTTGTTCCTCTGACGATCGAATCGTCTATAAGTACCACTCTCTTACCGGAAATCACCGATCTGACCGGACTCAGTTTTATCTTGACTCTGTCAAGTCTGTTATCCTGACCCGGGGATATAAATGTCCTTCCGATATATTTGTTTTTGATAAGTCCAAGTCCGTACGGTATTCCGGATTCCTCCGCAAACCCGAGAGCCGCGTCTATTCCGCTGTCAGGTACCCCCACAACGATATCCGCATCTGCCGGGAACTCTTTTGCAAGTATCCTTCCTGCCTGTTTTCTTGACTCATGGACCGGGATCCCGTCTATCACCGAATCCTGACGGGCAAAGTAAATATATTCGAAAATACAGGTTTTTTTCAGACATTTTCCGCATCCGGACGTGACCGACCTCGGCCCATCGCTTCCGAACACGACTATTTCTCCCGGCTGCACATCCCTGACAAATTCGGCGTTCACCGCCGAAATGGCGCAGCTTTCCGAGGCAACTGCATAACCGCCGTCCGCTGTTTTTCCGAAGCAAAGGGGTCTGAATCCGTGAGGATCTCTGACGGCGTACAGCTTGTCCGACGTCATTATGATAAGAGAATACGCCCCTTCGAGTTTATTCATCGACTCTGTTATCGCCTGTTCGGTACTTACTCCGCGGAGCATCTCTTTTGTAAGTATATAAGCTATTATTTCGGTATCGCTCGTGGTATGGAATATTGCGCCCGAAAGCTCAAGTTCCTTTCTGAGCTGTTCCGCATTACTTAAATTCCCGTTATGCGCTATCGCCATTCTTCCGAGTCTGTGGTTGACTTCTATCGGCTGACAGTTCATTCTCGTACTTCCGCCGGTAGTTCCGTATCTTACGTGTCCGACCGCTGTTTTCCCGGGAGAAAATTTTTTCATGGTGTCATTTGTCAGCACTTCGCTCACAAGTCCGACATCCTTTACCGAAGTGAAAACGCCGTCACTGCAAACAGATATTCCGCAGCCCTCCTGACCTCTGTGTTGCAGTGCATACAAACCGTAATACACCATTCCCGCCACGTTGGTCTTTTCGGGGAAAGTCACTCCGAATACGCCGCATTCCTCGCGCAGTTCCATTTTCAGCCCTCCGTTTTTCTTTCAAGTGCAGCTTTCACAAATCCGTAAAACAGCGGATGAGGTCTGTTCGGCCTGCTCTTGAATTCCGGATGATACTGCACCCCGACAAAAAACGGATGGCCGTGCAGCTCTACCGTTTCGACCAGTCTTCCGTCCGGAGACATACCGCTCAGCACAAGACCTTTTGATTCGAGCTCATCCCGGAAATCGTTGTTAAACTCATACCTGTGTCTGTGTCTTTCGCTTATCTCGGTTTTTTGGTAGCAGCGCTCCATTACGGTGCCCGGTTTTATGACACACGGGTATGCTCCGAGCCTTAAAGTTCCGCCTTTGTCGACACTATCGCTCTGTCCGGGCATGAAATCTATGACTTTATGTTCGCACTGCTCACTGAATTCCCCTGAATCTGCGTCTGCTATTCCCGCAACGTGCCTGGCAAATTCTATTACGCTTATCTGCATTCCGAGACATATTCCGAGGTACGGCACACCGTTTTCCCTTGCGTATCTGACTGCGTTTATCATTCCGTCGGTACCGCGGCTTCCGAAACCGCCCGGCACTATTATTCCGTCAGCGCCAATGAGTTCAGCTGAGGCCTTTTCGCCTGTAAGCTTTTCGCGGGCAGTCACATTTATATTGCTTTCAGTTTCAAGCGCATATCCTGCGTGTCTTAACGCTTCCGCTACCGAAAGATATGCGTCGTGCAGTTTTACGTATTTTCCGACAAGCGCTATATTTACGCTGTGTTTTCTTTTCTCTATCCTTTCCACAAGCGCGCGCCATTCTCCGAGATCCGGCTCCGGTGCTTGTATATTCAGTTCCCTGCACACAACTCCGGAAAATCCCGACTTTTCCAGCATCAGCGGCGCCATATAAAGGTTCGGCAATGTCAGATTTTCTATTACGCAGTCCGGTTTTACGTTGCAGAACATCGATATTTTTCTGAAAATGGATTCCTCAAGCTTCTGATCGCATCTCAGCACTATTATGTCCGGACTTATACCCATTCCCTGCAACTCCTTTACGGAATGCTGCGTCGGTTTGGACTTATGCTCGTCCGAACCGCGGAGAAACGGTACAAGCGTTACATGGATAAAAAGACTGTTTTCCCTGCCGACTTCCAGCGCTATCTGCCTCGACGCTTCCAGAAACGGCTGTGACTCTATATCTCCGGTTGTTCCTCCGATCTCTGTTATCACCACGTCGGCGTCGGTCTGTTTTCCCACTCTGTAAATGAAGTTCTTTATTTCTCCCGTTATGTGCGGTATCACCTGCACAGTCGATCCGAGATATTCCCCGCGCCTTTCTTTGCTGAGTACGTTCCAGTATACTCTTCCTGCTGTCAGATTACTGTATCTGTTGAGATCTTCATCTATAAATCTTTCATAGTGCCCGAGATCCAGGTCGGTTTCCGAACCGTCCTCGGTTACGAACACCTCTCCGTGCTGATACGGACTCATCGTTCCGGGATCCACATTTATATACGGATCAAGCTTCTGTGCGGCGACTTTCAGTCCCCTCGCTTTGAGCAGTCGTCCCAGTGAAGCCGCTGTTATACCTTTTCCGAGTCCCGAAACAACTCCTCCGGTCACGAATATATACTTTGTCATCTTCTGCCTCCGTTATTCCCACTCCACAGTTGCCGGCGGTTTTGACGTAATATCGTAAACCACCCTTGTTATTCCGCTTATCTCATTTGTTATTCTTCCGCTCGCCTTTTCAAGAACTTCCGGTGAAAGCTTTGTCCACTCCGCGGTCATGAAGTCATCTGTGCTGACGGCACGCAGCGCAACGACCCGTCCGTATGTTCTTGCATCGCCCTTGACTCCTACGCTCATAAGATCGGTCATTACCGCAAAGTACTGATCCGGCATCTTATCCTTCGGGGTAAGTTTTTCAGTCTCCTCGCAGAATATGGCGTCAGCCTCACGCAGCATTTCAAGTTTTTCCTTTGTTATCTCACCTATGACCCTGACCGCCAGTCCGGGACCGGGGAACGGTTGTCTGTAAACGAGTCTGTCGGGTAGCCCCAGGACCTTTCCGACCTTTCTTACCTCATCTTTGAAAAGTTCGGAAAGCGGCTCAACTATCCTTTCAAAATCCATTACCGACGGCAGTCCGCCGACGTTATGATGACTTTTTATAGTTGCACTGTCTCCCTTTCCGCTTTCTATCACGTCGGGATAGATCGTTCCCTGCGCGAGTATCTCCGTCTTTCCGAGCTTTCCTGCTTCCTCCTCAAAAACACGGATAAACTCACCTCCGATAATCTTGCGTTTGGTTTCCGGGTCTGTGACTCCGCTCAGTTTCGCAAGAAATCTGCTTTCGGCGTTTACCCTGATCAGACTGAGTCCGAAACTGTCCCTGAACGTCCTTTCAACGAAGTCGCCTTCGTCTTTTCTCATCATGCCGTGATCAACGAAAACACACACAAGGTTGTTTCCGACGGCTTTTCCGAGAAGCGCAGCAGCCACAGAAGAATCAACTCCTCCGGAAAGTGCCATCAGTACTTTTTTGCCTTTGAGTTCCTCTCTGTATCTTTCCACCGTTGTCTTTACGAAGTCATCCATTTTCCAATCGCCGGCGCAGCCGCATATTCCGAAAAGAAAATTACCGAGTATCTTTGCGCCGTATTCGGTATGCATGACTTCCGGGTGAAACTGTACGGCGTAAAGTTTCTTTTTTTCGCACGCCATTGCCGCCGTCGGACATTTGTCTGTGTGCGCCGTTACCGAAAAGCCTTCCGGTATGCCGCTTATAAAATCGGTATGACTCATCCAGCATACGCTCTCTGCCGGCACTCCCTCAAAAAGCGGACACGGCGTGATAAGCAGCCTTGTTTTGCCGTACTCACTGCCGTTTTCGGCGCCTGAAACCTTTCCGCCTGCCATATAAGCCATCAATTGAGCTCCGTAGCATATTCCCAGTACCGGGATTCCGCAGTCTAAGACTTTGCTGTCAAAATGCGGGGATCTTTCATCATATACGCTGTTTGGTCCGCCGGTGAATATTATACCTTTATAGCCGGCTTTTACTATTTCTTCCGTATTTATTCTGTTATACTGCTTTATCTCGGAGTATACGCTCTGCTCCCTTACTCTTCTGGCTATAAGCTTGCTGTACTGTCCCCCGAAATCAAGCACCAATATCTTATCCTGCATATAATCTCTCCCGGTTCTGCTTATCTGTTTTCACTCAGATATCCGGTAAGTCTTGACATGACTTCCGCATATGCGTCCTCAGTTCCCCCGAGATCGCGGCGGAATCTGTCCTTATCAAGTTTTTTCTTCGTTTCTGCGTCCCAGAGGCGGCAGGTATCGGGACTTATTTCGTCCGCCAGCACTACCGAACCGTCAGCAGTCTTTCCGAACTCCAGCTTGAAGTCAACAAGTATTACCCCGCACTCCTTCCAGATCTTTTTCAGTATTTCGTTTATTCTGAATGAATAATCCTTTATGGTTTCTATTTCATCCTTTGTCGCGAGTTTCAGCGCCAGCGCATGATAACTGTTGAGAAGCGGGTCTCCCAGTTCATCGTTTTTATACGAAAACTCTATTGTCGGACTGTCAAACTCTATTCCTTCTTCAACTCCGTAACGCTTGGAAAACGAACCGGCGGAAATATTCCTTATAATAACTTCGAGCGGCACTATTCTTACCCTTTTGACAAGAGTTTCTCTTTTACTCAGCTCTTGTATGAAATGAGTGGGCACCCCGGATTTTTCTATCAGCTGCATCAGCCTGTTGCTCATCTGATTGTTTATTATTCCTTTGCCTGCAACGGTTCCCTTTTTCAGCCCGTTGAAAGCCGTCGCGTCATCCTTATACTCAACGATCAGCTGCTGCTCGTTTTCCGTCTCATAAACTTTCTTTGCCTTGCCTTCGTATAAAAGCGATTTCTTCTCCATTTTTTCTTCCTCTTTCAATTCTTCTTTTATTGCACTTCAAGGGTGCCGCGCTCTACGTTTTTTTCATAAAGCTTTCAGCACCCTTTAAGTTTTCTTGATTATTCGACATCCTGTAAGGCGTCGTATCCTTCCTCACCCGTACGGACTTTTACGACATTTTCAACGTCATAAACGAAGATCTTGCCGTCTCCGATGTGACCGGTATAAAGAACTTTCTTTGCGGTTTCTATCACGCTTCTGACCGGAACCTTACTTACCACGATATCAACCTGTACTTTGGGAAGCAGTGTTGCTTCGACTTCGACTCCGCGGTAATATTCCGGTTTACCTTTCTGCTGTCCGCAACCCAGAACGTGCGAAACTGTCATTCCGGTAATTCCGAGATCCGTCATCGCTTTTTTGAGCGCTTCGAATCTGCTTTCCTTACAGATTATCTCAACTTTGGTGAACTTGGGTCTGCCTTCGGTGAAATCCGGGACCTTCTTTACAGGCACCGCCTCTGCCACCGGGACTTCTCCCGAAACCGCAGTTGCATTTTCAAAGCCGTAATCGAGACTCTCTACCGCAGGTACAAAATCAGCATATGCACTCGGAAGTCCGTGTTCGGTAATGTCAAGTCCTTTGATTTCTGTTTCCACCATCGCAAATCCCGCCTGCATAAAAAATACCAAAGCCGCGCCGATAAGGAACCAGACTGCAAAAACTTCATCAGTCACGGCTTCCTTTACCAACTCCGCAAGTTCTTCACTCATTTTAACCAGCTCCTTTCCTGCCGTCTTTTATCTGACGCCGAAAAGCAGTTCGCCGTAACGCGGGAACGGCCAGTATTTTCTGGCTGTCAGAGCTTCGGCTTCATCGCAGACTGCTCTCAGCTGACTCATTTTAACAAGGAGCTCGTTTTTGACTGCCATCGACTCCTCGGCAACACTGTTTATTTCTGACACAGACGAAAGCGCTTTTTCAAGTTCGTCTGTCTTCATTGACATACATTCGATCAGCCCCGAAAGCTTTACAAGCAAAGCTTTTTCGTACGAAACCGGTATGGCTTCTCCGACGGACTGTTTCAGACTCATTGTCTTTGCAAGTTCCGCTGTATAACTTTCAACCGCCGGCGCTATCTCTGTTTTCACCATGTCACACATGGTTCTCGCTTCGATCAGTACCGTTTTGCAGTAATTTTCAAGAGTTATCTCGTATCTCGATCTGAGTTCCGTCTCCGAAAACACCTTATGCTCAGTCAGCATTTTCACATTCTTTTCATCAAGAAGATGTCCGACACAGTCGGCAGTCGTGGCGTAATTGAGCAGTCCTCTCTTTTCTGTCGCTTCCTTTATCCACTGCTCGTCATAGCCGTTGCCGTTGAATATTATCCTCTTGTGTTCTTTCAGCGTTTCCTTTATAAGCTTTTGAAGTCCCTCACGGAAATTATCAGACTTTTCAAGAACGTCCGCATACTGTTTAAGCGATTCCGCTACCGCTGCGTTCAGCATGATATTGGCGCAAGCTATGCTGTTTGAAGAACCGAGCATACGAAATTCAAACTTGTTTCCTGTAAACGCAAACGGCGATGTACGGTTTCTGTCGGTCGTGTCACGCGTGAATTTCGGAAGTACACTAACACCGAGCTTCATTTGCGTCCTTTCCGCCGCGTTATACGGTGCATCATTCTCGATTGCTTCAAGGACGGCGCTCAGTTCATCTCCGAGGAACATCGAAACGACAGCCGGAGGAGCCTCGTTTGCACCCAGTCTGTGATCGTTTCCTGCCGTTGCAACAGAAATCCTGAGAAGATCCTGATAATCGTCGACCGCCTTGATAACCGCACAGAGGAAAAGCAGAAACTGAGCGTTTTCGTGCGGAGTTTCTCCCGGAGAAAGCAGGTTTACACCTGTATCCGTTGAAATAGACCAGTTGTTGTGCTTTCCGCTTCCGTTGACTCCCGCAAACGGTTTTTCATGCAGCAGACACACCAAACCGTGTTTTGCGGCAACCTTCTGCATTATTTCCATTGTCAGCTGGTTGTGGTCTGTGGCTACGTTTGTGGTCGAATATATCGGTGCAAGCTCATGCTGTGCGGGCGCAACCTCATTGTGTTCGGTCTTCGCGAGAATACCGAGCTTCCAGAGCTCCTCGTTCAGGTCTTCCATATACGCCGCTACTCTCGGCTTTATCACTCCGAAATAGTGGTCATCCATCTCCTGGCCTTTGGGCGGTTTCGCTCCGAACAGCGTTCTTCCTGTATAGACAAGGTCCTTTCTCTTGTTGTACATTTCCCTGTCAACAAGAAAATATTCCTGTTCCGGTCCTACTGATGTCTTTACACACTTGACGGTATTATTTCCGAAAAGCCTGAGAACTCTCAGCGCCTGTACGTTCAGCGCTTCCATCGAGCGCAGAAGCGGAGTCTTTTTATCAAGCGCTTCGCCTCCGTAGGAACAGAATGCCGTCGGTATACACAGCGTCTTTCCTTTGATGAAGGCATATGAGGTAGGATCCCATGCGGTGTAGCCTCTTGCCTCGAATGTGGCTCTCAGCCCGCCTGACGGAAATGAAGACGCATCCGGTTCGCCCTTTATCAGTTCCTTTCCGGAAAACTCCATTATGACTCCGCCGTCAGGAGAAGGCGTTATGAAACTGTCGTGCTTTTCCGCCGTTATTCCCGTAAGCGGCTGGAACCAGTGGGTGTAATGTGTGGCACCTTTTGAAACCGCCCAGTCTTTCATTGCTGTGGCAACGGCGTTCGCAACTCCTATATCCAGCTGTTCGCCCTGATCTATTGTTTTACGAAGTGATGAATACACATCCGCCGGCAGTGTTGCTTTCATTACCCTGTCGTCGAAAACCATACTTCCGAAATAATCCGATACCTTTTCCATAACTCTTTCTCCTTTTCTTTTTTCAGAAAACTCAGTCTCATTCTGTCCGATAAAAAACAAAGACGGCTTCGGTGATTTACACCAAAGACGCCTTTGCCTTTGTTTTCGGTATTTTACTTATGTCGCGCCGACGCTGTCGCCTGTTTTATCGTTTTCCCGGGAATAAAACAAAAGGCAAAGACATCCTTAAAAAGACGTCTTTGCCTTAACGAGATGTATTATACACCGTTTTTATCGGTTTGTCAATACCTTTTTGAAAATTTTTCCTTTTTTTTCAGATTTACTTTTTCCGACAAAATCGCACTCCCGCACTGCAATGCACTTACGTATATATCCGCACATATATTCAGTTTATTCAAGAGTACGTTGATATTATTCCGCGTGCTACGTCGGTTTTCGTCACGCATCTGTCCATTGCCTGCTTTTCTATATAACGGTGTGCGTCGGCTTCGGTCATTTTCAGATTTTCTATCAGCAGCCATTTTGCCCTGTTCACCGTTCTTATCTCTTCCATCTTTTCATTTAATGACATACTTTTCTTTTCGAGGCTCCTCAGCCTTTCGCGTACGGCTCCCATTATTCTGAGAACCTGCGTCATTACAGCTTTGCTTACCGGTTTCGGCAGAGTTATTACTCCGTAATCAGTCACCTTTTCGTAAACTCCTTCATAAATTTCATTTCGAACCATCAGAAGTATTACGCTCCGGTTTCCGGCTGAAACGTCGGTTGCAAATTTGGATCCGAAGTCATCCGGAAGCGGCGAGTTTATTATTATCAGATCGAAGGTCGCTTCCTGAATTTTTCTTTTTGCTTCGCTGACGCTCCGAACAGTAAAAACCGGAAAAAAAGAACCGCTGTCCAGAAATTCAGTCATGGAGGATATGAAGCTTTCGCTTGAAGAAACCACAAGTACGCTGTATATGTGTTCACGCAGCGACATAACTTTTCATCCTCCTATCGTTTACCTTCATACCCACATTTGACCTTCATTGAAACGGCTGCCTTCCGGCAATAGCCGATCTTATTTTTCCGATGTATCTGCAATGCTGCGTTTTTCAGGCAGATCCGGCTGACATTATAAACTCTGCCTCAACAGACAGTCTTCTGTAAAAATTCTGTCAGACGCCGCCGGATTCAATTGCAGCGTCCCGATCAGCTGTACGACATAGGCTCCGATTCCGCACACCCGATCATCGTACATTAACGCTCAGCGCTTTGTGTTACAGTAGGCGTTTAAAATCAGATCGCAGAAATGCTTTCTGACAAATTCGCTTTTTCCCGCTATTTCTGCCGCCTGCGCCAGTGTAAGCGGGAGTTGTCTGTACTTCCGGCAGACTTCTTTTCCCGCCGTAAACAAATTCAAGTCAGTCGGATCCGGCAACTTTGCTTTGCCGTTTATGCCCTCAGCCGCTGCATATATTACCGCCGCAAACGCCAGATAAGGATTTGCACCCGGATCAGGAGAACGAAGCTCCGCTCTTCTCAGCCCGCCGGTCGTAGCCGGAACACGTATCAGCTGAGATCTGTTCTCACAGGACCACGAAATGTAAAGCGGAGCCTTGCTGTGACCGAATCTTCTGTACGAGTCCTCAGTCGGGTTAAGAAACACAGTGATATCCGCGACTCTGTCAAGAATTCCCGCTATCGCATATTTAAGCTTTTCTCCGTCGCCGTCGTTTTTGAGCGAAATATTTATATGGAATCCGTTTCCGGGGAGATCTTCAAGCGGTTTCGGAGAAAAATCAGCCCAGAGTCCGTTGCGCTGCGCTATCGCTTGGACTACCGAGCGGAAAGTCACAGCGTTGTCGGCGGCGATTATCGGGTCTGAGTATCTGAAATCTATTTCATTCTGACCCGGTCCCTCCTCGTGATGTGAGCTTTCCGGATAAATTCCCATCTGCTCAAGTGTAAGACATATTTCCCGACGGACATTTTCTCCCTTATCATCGGGAGCTATATCCATATAGCCCGCCTGGTCGTACGGCTCTCTTGTCTTATAACCGTTGTGATCTGTCTTGAACAGGTAAAATTCCATTTCCGCCCCGAATCTGAATTCAAGCCCGGATTCTCTTGCTTCGGCGCAAGCGCGTCTGAGTATGTTTCTCGTGTCACCCTCAAACGGCTCTCCGGAGGGTGTGTTTATATCACAGAACATCCTTATGACTCTGCCATGCTCAGGTCGCCACGGCAGAAGTGCAAGAGTAGATGCGCAAGGACGCAGGAATAAATCCGAATGGACCTCATCTCCGAAGCCCGGTATTGCCGACGCGTCTATCGCTATTCCTTCCTCAAATGCCCTTTCAAGTTCACCGGGCATTATCGAAATATTCCTGTGTTTGCCGTAAACATCACAGAATGCGAGCCTTATGAACTTCACATCTTCTTCATTTACGTACTGCATTATTTCCTTTGCAGAATAATTCATTTCGTTACCGCCTTATTTTTACTTTCAGTTAGCTACATAGAGCTGTTTATAAGGATTTGAACTGTCCGGTGTTATCACCGTATATTGCTGACTCTTAATCATGTTCCGGTCAAGTCCGAAAATTCCACAGTATTCGTCAAGATATGTCTCTATTTCACTCATATCGGTTTCTGTGGCTTTTCTTGAGCTTACCTGAGCCGGCAACCTGATCCCCTCGCAATCACCGCGAAGATATACCTTGCCGCCGTGCATTCCGGTACACGGAAAATTCCCGACCGTCTTTTTCCCGCCGGTTTCGAGTCCCAGCACGATGATTATTCCGCCTGCCTGGTATTCCCCGAGGAAGCTTCCGCATCTTCCGCCGATGATCATCACAGGCACCTTTTCATGATATTCCTTCATGTGGATTCCCGCACGGTATCCGGCATTGTTGCGGACGTATATCTTTCCTCCGCGCATGGCATAGCCTGCTGCGTCTCCCACGCTTCCGTGTATAACTATCTTACCGTCGTTCATAGTGTCGCCGACCGCATCCTGGGCGTTTGCATTGACGGTGATCTCAGCACCGTTGAGATAAGCTCCGAGTGCGTTTCCCGGAACACCGTCTATCGTTATCCTGCGGTCCTTCATACCGGCAGCAATAAACCTCTCGCCGCAACACCCGACGATATGACAGTCTTCTTGCGCTTTCCTTATTTTTTCGTTGAGCAGTCTGAAGTCATGCTCCTTTGCATCAAGTAACATAATTATACCACACCTCCGAAAATTTTTCTACGGTTTTCCGAAGAAAAACCCGTATAATCCGAATTTTTTTTAAGCAGTTCAAAATCCACTTCCGAAATCGGCTGACGGTTTCTTATAAGTGCAGTGAAAATCCCCGCTCTCTCCGTCTTCCCCACAAATATAAATCCCCTGAGAAATCCGTCTTTCAGGTAAAATTTTCTTATTCCGTTTTCATAACGGAGAGTTACTGTTTTACCGCCTTCCGCTTCCGTAAAATATGTACCTGCGGTCATTATGTGCATACCGAAAAAACCTATTGAGTTCATCGGTATCTCATTTTCGAGGGTTTCGGAGCCGCCTGCCATATTTATTCCCGCGCACTTTCCCTGCATATACGCGCTCGGCAACAATGCCATGACCTTTTTCTGTCCGCTCGAAATATCGGTGCTTTCGGTGCAGTCTCCTGCGGCATATATATCCTCGGCATCGGTTTTCATTTTGTTATCGACTGTAACTCCGCGTCCGATTTTCGCCTCAGTGTCACGCATCAGCACAGTATCTGCCCTCACTCCCACTGCCGTTACAAGCACGTCAAATTCCACTGTCCTTCCGCTTTTCATGGTTGCCCTGTTTTCGTCAAACTCTTCAACTGTGTCACCAAGCATGAATTCCGTTCCGTGTTTTTCCATATGCTTCATCACGGGAGCGGCGCATTCCTCGTCAAGTATACTTGAAAGTATCCTGTCAGCAAGATCGCAGACTGTTATATCTGCTACTCTGTCAGCCAATCCTTCGGCGCATTTCAGACCTATAAGTCCGGCCCCGACTATCAGTACACGGCTCTTTTCACTCACCGCTTTTTCTATCGCAAGCATATCGTCGACAGTCATGAACGAAAATTTGTTCTTTACCTTTTCGATGCCACGCATAGGCGGCAGAAAAGGGACCGAACCGGTTGCCAGACACGCTTTTGTATAGCTTATTTTACTTCCGTCCGAAAGATGTGCCGTATGTTCCTTTTCGTCAAGTTTTACCACTGATTTTCCGTAAATAACTTCGCATTTCATATCGCGGTAAAAGCTTTCCCTGCGATACATCATTTTTTTCAGGTCGGTCTTTCCTTCAAGGTAATACGAGATGAGCGGTCGGCAGTACACTGGATGATTTTCTTTTGACACAACGGTTATTTTCCCTTCGGCGTCTCTTTCCCTTACACCTTCGATACAACCCGCCGCAGCTATTCCGTTGCCTATTATAAGATAACTCTGCATTATGCTCACCTCTCTTCAAAAACTATCGCTCTGTTCGGGCAGCCTTCAACGCACGCAGGCGTGCCATGCGAATTCGTTGTACACAATTCGCACTTTGTTGCAACACCTTCATCGCTTTCTCTGACCGCTCCGTAAGGGCAGACTAACACGCAGGTCAGGCATCCGACACATTTTGATTTATCTATTACTACAACAGAATTTTCATAGTGCAACGCACCCGCAATACAGCTTTTCACACAGATCGCATCTTCACAGTGACGGCATGACACGGCAAAATGAACATCGTCTTTATCACAGACAGAAATTCTCGGCTCAATCTTTTTACCTTTGAGAGCTTTGACCATATCCGGTTCTCCCGAATTGGCGTATGCACAGTTGTATTCACACAAATGACATCCCAGACACCATTCTTCGTTCACATAAACCTGCTTCATCTTTTTTCTCCATATCTGATTCAAATTTCACCTGATATTATCATTAGAGCAACTCGATTCCCGTTACGCAGAAAATCCGTTTTTTCACCGTAACCTAACCCTGCTCCAAACGCAGATTCGTTAAGCCTTTTTCCGACAGCTTACCGGCTTATTCGCCGGCATGCGCTATTCCGAGGATACTGAGTTCTTTTTCGGTCAGACCTATTCCGCGCAGCATAAGACGGTTACCTTTCAGAGCTTCAATTGAGTTTATTCCCATGCCTCCCATCAGCTCCTTTATCTCATGATTCCAAGCCCTCATCACATTTATAAGTCTCTGACTGCCGATCTCAGGGTTCAGACGCTTTACCAGCTCCGGATTCTGTGTCGCTATTCCCCAGTTGCATTTTCCGCTCTGGCAGGTTCGGCACAGGTGACACCCGAGAGCCAGTAATGCCGCCGTAGCTACATAACACGCGTCCGCGCCGAGCGCAATTGCCTTCACCACGTCAGCCGAGCTTCTGATACTTCCTCCGACCACCAGAGAAACGTTTCCTCTGATACCTTCATCCCGTAGTCTCTTGTCTACCGCCGCAAGCGCGAGCTCTATCGGGATGCCGACATTGTCACGGATCCTTGTAGGAGCAGCTCCGGTTCCTCCCCTGAATCCGTCGATCGCTATTATATCCGCGCCGCTTCTCGCAATTCCGCTTGCTATCGCGGCTATGTTATGCACCGCGGCGACCTTTACTATGACCGGTTTTTTGTATTCCGTCGCCTCTTTAAGCGAATAGACAAGCTGTCTCAGATCCTCTATTGAATAAATGTCATGATGAGGTGCCGGTGAAATGGCGTCCGACCCCTCCGGGATCATTCTCGTTCTCGATACATCACCGACTATTTTTGCACCCGGCAGATGTCCGCCTATTCCCGGCTTTGCTCCCTGACCCATTTTTATCTCAACCGCCGCACCGGCTTCGAGGTAATCCTTATGTACCCCGAATCTTCCCGACGCCACCTGTACTATCGTGTTTGGTCCGTAACAGTAGAAATCCTCGTGCAGTCCGCCTTCTCCGGTGTTATACATTATTCCGAGTTCGGTCGCCGCAAGCGCAAGAGACTTGTGAGCGTTATAGCTTATAGAACCGTAGCTCATTGCCGAAAACATTACAGGCATTGACAGTTCAAGCTGCGGCGGAAGATCGCATATGATTTCGCCGTTTGCATCTTTTTTTATCTCTCCGTTTTTCCTTCCGAGGAAGACCTTTGTCTCCATCGGTTCACGGAGCGGATCTATCGAAGGATTTGTGACCTGTGAAGCGTTTATAAGTATCTTATCCCAATATACCGGCATAGGCTTGGGATTTCCCATAGACGACAGAAGCACTCCCGCGCTTCCCGCCTGCTTGTATATTTCCTTCACTGTTTCGTCCTGCCAGTTGGCGTTTTCTCTGAGTCTGCAATCGCTTTTCACGATTTTCAGCGCTCTTGTCGGGCAGAGCGAAACGCATCTCTGGCAGTTCACGCACTGCGACTCATCACTGATCATTACCTTTCCGTCCGGATCGTAGCTGTGAACTCCGTTTGCGCACTGTCTTTCGCACACTCTGCACGCTATGCACCTTTTCTCGTTTCTCACTACCTCAAATTCCGGATAAACATACTGTATACTCATTGGTTGCCACCGTCCTTCAGACAAATTATAACGGGCTCTCCGCCAGCCGGAGCATATATGTTTTCCGCATCCGGCTCCATAACCCGTATTGCCGCCTCTTCGCTCGCTATATAGACCATGTCGTCCTTCTCTCCGACCACCATTGAACGCAGTTTCAGTCTGTCGTTGAGTGCCATAAGTCCGCCGTCAAATCCGAAAACTATCGAAAACGGCCCGGTAATAAGCAGGCTGCTGAAAACCGTGCGAAGATATTTCAGTTTCTGCTTTTCTTTTCCGTCCGGCATTGAGTTTATAGTGGACCAGAACGGGGCCGCTATCACTGCGGCGGCATCCCTGAGCGAAAGCCCGCGGTTTCTCAGCAGATAATCCATTATGTAAGTTATCACCTCGGTATCTGTCTGCAGCGTACATTTATAACCGAACATTTCTATAAATCTGCGGTTTGCGTCGTACGACGATATCTCACCGTTATGAACCACCGAGTAATCAAGCAAGGTAAACGGATGCGCGCCGCCCCACCAGCCGGGAGTGTTTGTCGGATATCTTCCGTGCGCAGTCCATGAGTAACCCTCGTAATCGTCGAGCCGGTAAAAAACTCCTACGTCCTCCGGGAATCCGACCGCTTTGAAAGCGCCCATATTTTTGCCGCTTGAAAAAACGTACGCACCGTTCATTTCGGTATTTATCTTCATAACGGTACGGGCAACAAATTCCTTTTCGTCAAGCTGAAGCGAAAGAAGTACTGATTTCAAAGGAGTCACGAAATATCTCCAGATGATCGGTTCATCGGTTATCGCCGGTATCTTTCTTGTGGGAATTATTTCGGATCTGACTATCTCAAAGCCTTCTCTCAGATATTTTTCGCAGTTCTTTCTTGTATCTCTGTCGTTGAAAAACAGATGAAACGCATAAAAATCCTTGTAATCCGGGTATATTCCGTATGCGGCAAACCCTCCGCCGAGCCCGTTTGAACGGTCATGCATGGGTTTCATTGCCTCAATTATCTTTTCGCCGCTTACTTTATTTCCTTCCTTTGAGATCATAGCCGCTATCGCACAGCCGGAAGGGATTCTTACCTGACCTTCTACATTCATAACCAGTTTCCTTTCTCCGGAAAATAAGAAAAGCAAAGACATTCTTTCAGAGCGGATAAATATTCCGCTGCCAAATGAACGTCTTTGCTCACTATCGGGTATTATACACCAACATTTTTGTTTTGTCAAGTGGGAAAAATAAATTTTTTACCAAACCTGATCTCGTACCTTAAAAATTGATACTGCATTTACCGGTCTGATAAAATTTTGTATTTTACCGGTCGATTTGCAAACAAGTAACTTATCCGGCATTATTTTGCATCAAAAATCCTCTCATTTTGCAATATCTGCTGTTGTCGTATGAAAAATACCGGCATGATATTTTTTATCATTCTGACTCTAAGCTCTCTGAACCCGGATTTTCCGGTGAATAAAGAAATTTTCTGCCCACTCCGGGATATTTTGCTGCTGCAAGCGCATTGTAAGGCAGTTTTTCCCAGCTGTCGCCTGAAACAAATGCGGCAATTGCAGAGAGATTTTCCGGTGTATCCGTTATCCCGGGAATTAACGGAGTTCTGAAAGTATGCGGTATTCCGCTTTTTTTCAGCCATTTTGCATTTTCAAGTATCTGACTGTTACCGACTCCGGTATATGTTCTGTGCTTTTGCGGATCCATAAGCTTAATATCCATGTATACAAAGGAAACAAGTCCGCAAATACGCCTGAATACCGCTTCGTCCGCAAAGCCAGATGTTTCGATCGCCGTACTTATCTTACTCAGTTTCAAAAGAAGTTCTTCGCAGAATTCCGGCTGCATCAGCGGCTCGCCTCCGGAAAGCGTCACGCCTCCGCCGCTTAAACTGTATAATCGGTCATATTTCAGAAGCTTTTTTGCCAGCTCATCAGAGCTTATTACTTCTCCTGCCGCACTTACCAGATTATTCGGGCAGATGTGCAGACACCGCCCGAGTCCCTGACATTCCGGATGCTGACAGCTTTTTTTGCAAAGACCGCAGTGCACACACCCTTTGGTTTTCACAAAAAGCTCTCTGTGCGGCGAAAGTCCCTCGGGATTGTGACACCATACGCATCGCAAAGGACAGCCTTTCATAAAGACAGTAGTTCTTATTCCGGCTCCGTCGTTCAGCGAAAATTCCTTTATATCGAAGATGATTCCATTCATAAACTCAGACTGTATACTCCTGCCTTGCCAGAACGTGATCCTGATACTCCTTGTCGAGTTCCACAAAATACGCCGACCAGCCCCAGACACGCACTACCAGCTGTCTGTAACGTTCCGGGTGCTTCTGGGCGTCTCTCAATGCCTCAGGATTTACGGCGTTCAGCTGAAGCTGGTGTCCGCCCCTGTCTATGAAATATTTGATCAGAGTCGCAACCTTTTCAACGCTCTCTTCATTTCTGAAAAGTCCCGACACGAATTCAAGCGTAAGCGGTCCTCCGTTTATCGTACGGCTGAGATCCTGTTTTGTAAACGAATTTATAACCGAAACCGGTCCTTTTGTCACTGTGAAAAGCCCGGGGGAATAATTTGTGCCGTAGTGCTCTCCCGCACGCCTGCCGTCTGCCGTAGCTCCGGTTTTTTCGGCGTGCCAGATATAGTACATCGCAGTTCCGGTTCCCGCACGCCAGATCCCTCCCGAACTGTTTTTTCTTCCTTTTAGACAGTCGGCAAATACATTCAGCAGGTATGTACCCAGACGGTCAGCCCTGTCATCATCGGTACCCATTTTCGGAGCTTCATAACGTAGCAGATGCAAAAGCTCCGGATCATTTTCATAATTTGTGTCAAGCGCTGCCAGCAAGCGCTCCGGTGTTACCGTTTTATCGTTATAAACATATTTTTCTACCGCTGCAAGAGCATCGGCTGCCGGCGCTATGCCGCTTCCGTGAAGACCGAAATTGTTGTATTTTTTACCGTCCCTGAGCAGATCCATGAACGGCGACGGATAAAACCATATATTTTTTTTGCTTTCGGTAAGACGAATTATCTCCGTTTCAAGCTCGGATTTTATATAGCCGAGAAGCGTGTCGGAATTTTCTGTCACGGGTTTTTCAGACAACGCCCTTCTTATCGCTCTGTCGGTGACGGCTGGAAAATTCACACCGTCTATGTTACAGATATCGTTACCGACTCCCGGAATTATAAACTCCCAGCAAGCCGCAACCACGTAATTTACCGCGTCCTTTTCATCATATCCAAGATCTGTCAGACCTTTTATCACAACGTCGTCGTTTGAATACTGCGGAAATCCGAGCCCCGCCTTTGTAAGCTCAGTCCCCTTTACATAAACTTCAAGCGGTGTCTCGGACGAAACCCGCAGATTGATTTTCGGGTCGATAAGCCTTAACTCCCGGCTTGCTGTCAGACAAAGCTCCGACAGTTTGTTGAAACCGTCACTGCCGTCCGCAAGCGTCCCGCCGAGGACAAGACTCTGTCCGTTGTCTCCCTGCTGTACTCCGGGATAAAGGTCGCTGTCCTTATTGAACGAAATAAAGAAATCTTCGATAAGCTCAAGCGCCGTTTCCTCATTCAGGGTTCCGTTTTCCATGTCACGCCTGAAATAAGGATACATATACTGATCGAAACGTCCAACCGTATTATGGTAATCACCTTCAAGCCACAGGGCAAAGTGAAGTATTCTGAACATCTGGAGCGCTTCCCTGAAGGTTCTCGCTCCGTATCTCGGCACACGGGAGAGAATTTCCGCTATATCCGTTCTGTTCTGCTTTTCCGCCTCCGCTCTGTATCTGTCACAAAGTCCTGTTATGGCATCAATGACTCTTTTCCCGAAAGTGTCGGCGCTTTCACGCAGTTTCAGCAGTCCGCCTGATATGGCTTTTTCATAATCCGGGCATAGATTTGAGACGTATCCCAGCTCATGAATATAATGAGAGGATCGGATTTTTTCCCATTCCTTTGGCGTCAGTATATCCGGCAGCTTTTTTACCGTCCTGACAAGTACGATTTTTTCCGCCGGATGGATGTGGGGTGTTTCCTCCCGGCACATCTCTTCAAATCTGCGGCACATTCTTTCATCAACCGACAACCCTTGGGAAGAATACTCCTCTGCAAGAGATTTTCCGCAGTCTTTTCTGAAAGAATGGTGTCCTCGCTCAATAATATAATATTTGTAAAGCTCAGTATTCATTTCCCGCTAATCCCTTTCCGTTGTACTTTTTTCCGTTTTGCCGTACCGCCTTACTTTGCCGGCGAGTATTTACGGTCAACTGCGGAACAGCGTCAGTTGATTAAAATAAAAATCCGGATGTTTATTTTTCTGACAGCACTGTCAGTGTGGTGTAGCTCCATGCGTCATGGTGACAGGTGTTTCCGATCGGCCTGTTCCCGGAAGCAAATTCAAAGTAACGATTATCTCCGTACCTGTCCCACATCGCTTCAAACAGATTATACGGCCAGTATCTTACAAACGGCAGCATATCCTGTTTTTCCGCACAAAACTCCCATTTATCCGGGTCTTGGTAGTGGTAAAGCAGATAATCAAGAGCCTTCTTTACCGACTTTCCCGTACTTTCCGTGCGGCAAAGCAAATCTGTTCCGATGCTGTTGTAAACAACTGTGCAGGCGGCAGTCATCGGAGCAAGAGCAAAATAAGTGTACCATATCCCGCGATTTCCTCGTGCAGTCTCCCTCGGCATACTTCCGTCGGCGCTTATCGTCTCCTCAATATGTTTTTTCAACAGCCCGGCGCATATTTTTATGTTTTCAACGTCCCCGAGCAAACGGTAGCACATCACCGAAGCAAGCAGTCCCCAGTCTCCCCAGTTGTTTTTTCCGTCACGAATGGAGTTTGCCGCAGGAAGAAATACCCGTCTAACCCAGCTTTCCGCCTTTGTCAGGTATTCTGTTTCCCTTCCGCAATGCTGCAATATTTCGGCGGCAAGCAAAAGAGATGTGCCGAGATAACTCATGGAAAGAGCTCCGTCGTGACCGGAAACGCTTACGTTTGTATCAAACCATCTGCACAGAAGTTCTTCCGCCTTGCGGCAGTATCTCTCCTCATGGCTGACTGCGTATGCAAGCGCGCACGCGTGCGCAGTAAGTCCCAGATGACACAGATGCTCTTTATTCCTTACATGTCCCTCTCCGTCTATGTATGCGCCCGGTATATTGAAATCAACATCTGCGACCGGTTTTATTCTGAGCTTTTCTTCAATATCGTCCAGCAGAGCGCAGTACGCCCCGTACCAAGGCTCTTTTTTCTGAGCAACACTGTTTTTTATCGATTCAAGCTGTTCTTTTGTGTACAAGCCATTAAGAATCATAACGTTTCTCATAACTGTGCTCCTTTTTCATTCTGATCGCTGTGAATAACTTAGTTGTTTTGAAATACAGGTAATATAAGAAAACCAAGCTCAAAGACGACGCCGGAAACAGCAAAACCGAGTATTTCTTTATTTCAGGTCAATTTTCAGAGCTGCGGAGACAAGTCCGTCCGAAACGGCGTAAAGCGTCATTTCTCCTCGCTCGTTTCCTGCCCTTACCGCAACTGTTATTCTGCCCGCTCTCATTTTTCTGACGGTAGAGCAAGGCGGGGTATGATCGGATATATCAGAGCCCGTTCCGATGACCTCTCCGAGACTGTTTGTGTGGAACTCCACCGTCGGAGCCGCATCCGGAACTTCAAGTCCGTCCTCGTCGGTACAGTAACACGTAACTAACGCGACATCCTGTCCGTTTGCATGGATCGGACCGTTTTCAAGTCTGAGACAAAGCCCGGTTGCGGCTTTGCTGGTTTTTTGAACGTCCGAGCAGACCGTTTTACCGTCATTTTTGCCGATCACCTTTATTTCTCCCGGTTGATACGGTACAAACCACTCACCGTGACCGTGCTTTTCGATCCTTCTTACACCCTGGCTTTCTCCGTTCAGGAAAAGCTCAAGCTCCTGACAGTTTGTGTACGCCCACACCTTTATCGGTTCGCCCTCTCTGCCTCTGAAATTCCAGTGCGGCAGAAGGTGGACCAGAGGCTCTTCCGCCCAATGGGATTTATCCTGGTAAAACGCATCCTTTTTCTGCAAAAACAAATCAATCGAACCGGACTGCGAGCAAAGTCTCGGCCAGGTAGACTCACCCCGATAGTCAAATCCGTTCCACTGATATCCGCCCATTATCCAATCGTGACTGTCAAGGAATTTCCATGTTTTTTCCCTGCCGAGAAAATAATCGTTTGTGTCCTTGTCATAAGCTGAAATGTAAGACTTCGCTTTACAGTAATCGTCATACCAACCTCTTGTAGTACCGGTAGCGCAGCACTCGGAAGCGTAGATCGGTTTTTCCGGGTACTTCTGATGCAGTTTTTCATAAATCCCGAGATTATAATTTACTCCGATAGCGTCAAGCTCATCGTATACTGTCGCGCCGTCCGGTCTGTCAACTGCGCTCGTCACAAGCCTTGTGTCGTCAAGCTTTTTGGCGAAAACCATCAGGTTTTTGCATATCCTTCTGCCTTCCTCAGTCTTGTGATGCGGCTCTTCGTTTCCTATCGACCATAAAAACACAGACGGACGGTTTCTGTCACGTTTTATCATCATTTCAAGATATTCTTTTCCGTACTCCGAAGAATCAAACCACCGTACTTCGTCCATGACTATAAAGCCCATTTCGTCAAGAGCGTCCATTGTCGCTTCACCGTGAGGATAATGACTTGTGCGGTAGCCGTTGGCACTCATTTCTTTCAGCAGTCGGATCTTGTATTTCTGGACGTTATCCGCAACCGCCCTGCCGGTAATTCCGAAATCCTGGTGGGCGCATACGCCTTTGATCTTGACCGGCTTACCGTTCAGAAACAGTCCTTTTTCGCTGTCGGCTCTGAATTCACGGAAGCCTGTATGGGTCCGGTATTCATCTACAGGACTGCCGTCTGCAAACAGAGTTGTGACAACACTGTAAAGGACAGGATTTTCTATATCCCAGAGTTCCGGGCTCTGCATGTCGATCGGGTACCGCGCAACCCCTCTTTCTCTTTCGGGAACGGTAACGTTTCCGCTGCCTTTTGCAACCTCCCTGCCGTTTTTATCGTAAAACACCGTTTCCGCACAGACCGTTACGCTGTTATATGAATCGTTGACAATTTCTGTCTGCACGTCTGTATGCCAAAGGTTGTCGCCGGTTTTTACCGGCATGGCGTAAACCCCGTATGTATCTATTGCGACCGCTCCGGTTTTTATCAGCCAGACATGGCGGTATATTCCCGCTCCTTCATACCACCAGCCCTCGTGATTTTCGGCGTTTACGTAAACTGCCAGCACATTGTTTTCACCAAACTTAACAAAATCGCTTATGTCCACCTCAAAGCTGTTATAACCGCTGAAATTGCGTTTAAGAACACAACCGTTTAAGTAAACCGTGCATTCTGTCGCCACCGCTTCAAAAAAAAGAATAAAGCGTTTTCCTTTGTCATCATCACCAATAAAAAATGTCTTTCTGTACCACGCGTTCCGGTATGGGAGAAATCCGAGGGCGCAGTTGTTTTCTTTTGACGGAATTTCATTTACAGTGTAGTCATGCGGCAGAGTCACGTATTCCCATGTGTCGGTACATACCTCTTTGTCACCGAAAAACTGATCGGGATCGGCGTTGTACCTGATCGCCGCAGGTCCCCACAGCATCCTTTCGGTTTTGGACTGAGAATACATCGGTCCCTTCGATGTAGGAAGCGGATGTCTTATATCGCCTTTGTGAAAAAGCCAGTCATTGTCAAAAAGTATTTTTTCTCTCATAAAACTTCTTCCCTTCCGATACTGTCAGGTTATTTGAGGTCGTTTTAATACATTATATCACGAAGATAATTTTTTTCAAGTAGCAATTGTAATTAAATCAAACGGAACTCAGTTTTTTTACGCATGCGCCGGAGTTTATGTTATCCGGTTGCCTGAAACTGAATTTTTTGTTTATGACCAACATTAAACTTCAACGCCGAAAAACCGGCGTTAAGCCGGTTTTTGCATGATATTTTCAAAAGTCAGCAAGTCGGGATGACATAAGCCGTTCCTATTTCGGAATGCCCATGGATTCTCACTGCTTCTCATCATTGAATATCCATAAATCGGAAGTCGAAAAAGCATGGCAAACCGACAGAAAACCTCCGTATAACGTTAAACAGATGAAATACGGTTGTGCTTACCTTTCATCACTGTAAAAGCAAAAGTCCGAACACGAGAGTAAACAGAGCTACCGTTTCGACAATTCCTATCACTATGAAGTAATTTGCCGTTCCTTTGCCGGTTTCACCGAGGGCGTCAGCCGAAGCCGCCGCTACCCTGCCCTGTAACACAGCTGAAAGACCTATTGCAAAGCCCGCGAAAATGCCCACAAACAAGCAAAGTGTTGCGGAAGCCGAACCGGATTCAAATGCACTTCTGATAAAATTCATAAGCAAAAATCCGTAAATGGTCTGTGTAAGCGGCGCGCCTGAAAATGCGACCATCATAAACGACGCCGGCTTTCCGTTAGCATAACACTTCTTCCATGCTCCTATTGAAGACAATGCCGCATAACCCGCTCCGATTGCTGATCCGATGGCTGCAAGCCCGAGTGCACAAGCCATCCCAATATACTGTATTTCCATAATTCCTCCTGAATTTATTGATTTTTTTCTTTTTCCATTTCACGGAAAGGACGGTAAGCTGTTCCTGACCACTCCATTCCGAGCTGCCCCGAAAATTCCAAAAGGTTCAGCCGGACACCGTGCACGACAACTGACAAAAATCCCATTACTATGTTCATTGCGTGTCCTATTAACAGAATAACCACAGCAGCTATGACAAACACTCCGCTGAAACCGGACGCCATATCGTTGAAGCTCT
>CALWJW010000010.1 GCA_944381095.1 uncultured Clostridia bacterium
AAATACCCTTCGCGTACGACGATCTCGGTGCCTTCGGTCGTCAGATCATCAAACTAGTTTTTGCCGTCGTTCTTTCCGCCGCCCTCCGGCACATGATACGCCGGATTCGGCTCGGTGACGCGCTGTATCTTCATGCTGTCCGAACAGCCGTCGGCTTTCGCTTCAATCAGCGTTTCTCCGACTTGTTTCAGCGGAACCTTTTCAAAGACAAAAACCGTTTCGCCTGTCAGCTCAGCAAATTCCTTGCCCTCGACAAAAAGAGTGACCTTGGGAAGCGTTGAATACACCTTGACCGTTGTTGTTTCTACCGCGCGGTCATGGTAACGCTTGCCGCAGAGATGGACAAACGGCTCTTTTGTCCATGCGGCCTTATACAGGAAAAAGGAATCCTTTTTCAGTTTACGGTCATAGGATACCAGTCCCTTATTGTTTCTGCCTTTGACGCCGCCTTCATCGCGCATATCGCTGCCAAAATCAAACATATTCCAAACGTAGCTTCCCCATATCCACGGTCTTTCTTTCAGTATCTTTACCATATGCTCATGGTAAAGAGCCTGATATTCTTCGGAATAATCTCCGCTTTCGGGTTTGCTGTTATGGTAACTTATTATTCCCTCGCACCCGTATTCGGAAAGTCCCAGAGATATGTCAGGATGCCGTCTGTGAAACTCGTCAAACCATTTTTCATTATCCTCCGGCTTTCCGCTGTACCAGCCGAAATAATGATTGTAGGCTATAACGTCTGTTATGCGGTTCTGCACGTCATCCATAGGAAGTCCGGTTACCTGTGCCATTGTTGTCAGTCGGGTACAGTCAGCTTCCTTTGCTACTCTGTTCAGCTCTCTGAGATTTCTGACAAGTTCGTCAGAACTGCCGCCTATTGTTATTTCGTTTGAAATTCCCCAGAAAAAAATACTGCTGTGGTTGAAATTCTGGTATATAAGCTCCTTTAACTGGGACAGACAGTTATCATGCGCCGCAGGATCTTTCAGCATCTTACTTATAAACGGTATCTCAGCCCAGACTATCAGTCCTTTACTGTCACACAAATCGTAAAACTCCCTGCTGTGCTGATAATGCGCAAGTCTGACGGTATTTGCTCCGGATTCCAGTATCAGCGCACAGTCTCTTTCATGATCGGTTATACCAAGCGCTATTCCCTTTCCAAGTGTATCGCCGTGCCTGGAAACTCCGCGGAGCGGCGTAAGTTCGCCGTTCAGGAAAAATCCCTTTTCAGGATCGACACTGAAACTCCTGAATCCGTGTTTTACGCTTACACAGTCAACGACTTCGTTGAACTTTATCAGTTCTGCCTTAATCCCGTAAAGATATGGGGATTTCACTCCCTGCCACAGTTTTACATTTTTCATCGGTACGGATGTTGTAACGCCGGTTTCCTTTTCATAGTACTCACATACGACTTTGCCTGACGCATCCTTTACCGTATACCTCGTAACTGTGTCTTTGTCTGCGTTTTTGACAAACGGGGTTATATTCAACACCCAGTTCCCGTCCGCCTCCGCCTGCGAAGTCACCGCTATTCCCTCAGCTCCCCAATAGTCAAGCTCGAAATGTGTTCTGCTCACTTCAATTAACTTGACGCTTCTGTGAAGTCCCCCGTAGAATGTAAAATCTGCCATCTGCGGGTAGATTTCTTCGCTCGGTTCATTGCTTACCTCAGCCGTAACTGTGTTTACACCCTCATGAAGTATTTCTGTCACGTTAGTGCGAAAAGCCGAATAACCGCCTTTATGATAAGCCGATTCTTTGCCGTTTACATAAACTCTGCATTCCGAAGCCGCCGCTCCAAATTCAAGATAATATTCTTTATCCCGGTCAAGTCCGGCTACATAAAGTTCTTTTGCATATCTGCACACCGCCCTTTTGTACCCCGGTTTACCGTCGGCTCCGTCAACGGCGTTCCAGGTGTGTGGGAGATTTATCCTCTGCCATTGATCAAATGACTTGTCCACGAAATTTTCCCTGCAATCAGTAAAATACCAATTATCGTTGATAACGCTCTCTTTTCGCATCATTCTCCTCCGTTTTCATTTTTACGCTTGCTCAATAACCTTGTGTTTTCCTGGACTCTTTTTTTGCTGAGCGGGTAAATAAGCAATAACGTAAGCCCCACTACCGCATAAAGCACCGCCGGTATGAATGTGGCCACTCCGTATATTCCTCTGACGACCTCTTCTGTCTGGACGGCGGAATTTTCGTCAAATCCGATAGCCGCCAGCGCCCAACCTCCCAGTCCGCCTGCTATCGCCTGTCCGACCTTTCTCGCAAATGAATAAACAGCGTATACTGTTCCGTCTTCCCTTTTTCCCGTTTTCACTTCACGGTCGTCAATGATATCGGTTATAAATGCCCACATGATAAGGTTGAAAACTCCGAAGCCGAGAAAACCGACAAGATTTATTACTATATAGGTCCACATGGATTTCGTTTTCAGCACAAACAGTATAAGACAGGAAACTGCCCCGCAAAAACTTCCGAATATTCCGATTTCTTTTTTACCGAATTTTTTTGAAAGCGGCACTGCAAGCGGCGCAAGCGCCAGTCCCGGCAACATTGAAAGTGCGCTCATTATCATAACTCCGCGTTTATCGTTGAAATAATCGATAAACAAATACTGGTTTATCGACTGATTCATCAGCTGCGCCGCAAGTATGCAAACCGAAGCTATTACTATTCCGATGAGCGCCTTATTCCCGAGCAACTCTTTTGCCGTATGGACAAAACCGTTATTTTCAGTTCTGTGTACAGGCGGCAGTTTTACTCTCTCGGTTGTCAATGCATAACACAGCAGATAAGCTACAACTGCCGCAACCGAAAGCACTCCGGCGACGATCGGAAACATTTCGCTCCTCACGACCTGTTTTCCGGCGCTGTCTACCGTATATAAAAACAGCGGGGCTACCACTCCCACAGCCAGATTTGCTATTACTGAGCCAACACTTCTGAATGTTGAAAGCGCCGCCCGGTCGTCCGGCTTCGGACTCAGCACCGACGCCATTGAGCCGTACGGTATATTTATTGAAGTGTAAAATATGCTTCCCCAGAGTATATATGTGACAAACATATAGGTTATCTTCAATCCCATTGAGGCGTTGGCAAGTGAACTTTGATACATAAGAAAACTCAGTATCGCCACCGGAGCGCACATTCTTCGGAGCCAGGGTCTGAACTTGCCGTTTTTGCCGTTTTTACCCCTGTCGACTATGCGTCCCATTGTTATGTCGGTAAAGGCGTCTATAACTCTCGCTATCACGAACATTGTTCCGACAAGCTCAGCAGAAATCCTCAGTACTTTTGTATAAAATACGAGAAGAAATATACTGGCAAAGGTAAAGGTAAAATCGTTACCTATGTTCCCGAGCAGATATCCGATCTTATCCCTGAAACCAAACGGTTTCTTTTCTTCCGTTACTGTATCCATAAATCCTCCGCAACGTTGATTTTTATTATTATTTGCACTTATGATGATTTAATTCCGTTTTTTTCAAATAATCAGACGTTATGAAAACTTCTGATTTCGATTTGCAGAATTATTGACAGTGTAATCGGCATATGTCTGTATATGCGCAAAAAAACACCGCTGAGTTTTTCAGCGGTGTTTTAATCCGTAGATAACGGCATTCCTTTCGCCTGACAAATACGGATTTTTGTGAAATTTTCATCAATACAATAAAAATCTTTTCTTTACCGAAACTGATACTCTGACAGAAACCTTTACTTTTCAGTTTTTGCTGCCGGCTTGTATCTTAAAACATTGATGACGAAAAATCAGCACTCTATTTCTTTTCTTATTTCTGCCGACTTGTAAAGTGAATCGAGAAGTCTTGCGCTTTCAAGAACATAGTCAATGTGGTTTCTTGTCTTTTCGCCCGTCAGAACCGAATTTATAAAATCCGCGTCCTCGCGCAGATACATATTAGGTATTTCATATTCCGGAGTTTCGGCTGAGAGGGTGCTGCCGTCGAAAAACGTGAATTTACCTCCGTAGCTTAACCTCGCACCGCCTTTGTCACCCAGAAAATCGACGTATGTATCCGAAATATCCACATTCTGTGCCCATGCCCCGTTAAACGATATGCTCGCCTTATCTGTTCTTATGTAACCGGTGACGAAATCGTCGACGTCGTTTACACCGGTTTCTGTGTTTTTGGTGTCTTCCGCCCACATACTGCGATATTTGTATTCTTTCATATTCTTTGCCATCTCGCAGTATGTGTCACAGGTAAGGTTTTTCAGCTTTGCTCCCCCGAGGATATACAGTATCAGGTCAAGATAATGCACGCCCCAGTCGATAAGAACGCCTCCTCCCGACTGCGCTCTATCGGTAAAGCTGCCTCCAAGCCCCGGAATACTCCGGAAAGCCCGGAAACTGCAATATACGTGATATATATTTCCGAATTTTCCGTTACGGTTCATCTCTTCCAGCAGCTCGACCGACTTGTGATAACGGTTACAGACACCTATATTCAGCATTCTGTTCTGCTTTTCAGCTTCATCTGACATTTCGCGGGACATACTGTAATTTACAGTGATGGGTTTTTCACAGAAAACGTGCTTTCCTGCCCTCAAAGCATCCATCGTCACGGTGTAGTGGACGTAATTAGGTGTGAGAACATAAACGGCGTCCACCTCCGGGTCGCTCAGGGCAATTTTATAATCTGTTATCAACTGCTCAACCTTGGAAAATTTTTCCTTTATTTTTGCGGCTTTTTCCAAAATAAGATCGCAGGCATATTTTATCCTGACATTTTCAAGCTGAGATAATGCCGGGAAATGTGCGCTCTCGGCTATTCTGCCGCAACCAACCACCGCAACTGTAACTTCTTTCATCACGTTACCCCTCCGTCCTAATTTTTCAGACTCCCGAGTATGCGGCAAATCCGCCGTCTATCGGTACAACAACTCCGTTTACAAATCCGGAGGCTCCTGCATCGCACAGCCACAGAACCGTTCCGATAAGCTCCTCGGGCTTACCGAAACGTCCCATGGGTGTCGCCGCAAGGATTTTACCGCTTCTCGGTGTAAGTGACCCGTCAGGATTCATAAGCAGCGCTTCGTTCTGATTGGTTACGAAAAATCCCGGCGCTATGGCGTTACAGCGGATCCCGATTTTCGCAAAATGAACAGCAAGCCATGCAGTAAGATTTGAAACTGCCGCTTTTGCCCCGGAATAAGCCGGGATCTTCGTCAGCGGTCTGAACGCATTCATTGAAGATACATTGAGGATGACCGGATCTTCTGCCTTTGCCATGTCTTTCGCAAAAACCTGTGTGGGCAGAAGCGTTCCGAGAAAATTGAGATTGAAAACAAATTCGATTCCCTTGGGGTCGAGATCAAAAAATGTGGTTATATCCTTCGCTGCATCTCCGTCAAGATCCTCAGGATAAAGATATTCCTTCGTTGTGGTTCCTTTCGGATTATTTCCGCCCGCGCCGTTTATGAGGATGTTGCACGCTCCGAAATCGCTGTATACCTGCTCTCTTACTTTTTCGAGCGAATCCTTGTCAAGGACATTACAGGCGTATGCGTTCGCAGTGCCGCCTTCTTTGCGTATCTTTTCGACAACTGCCTGCGCCGCTTCCGGTCTGAGGTCAAGCACGGCTACCTTGGCTCCGCACAGCGCGAGCGCTTCGGCAAACGATGAACACAGTACTCCGCCGGCTCCCGTTACAACCGCTGTTTTGTTATTTAGGTTGATCTTAAAAGGCAAATTCATTTTTCGCTACCTCTTTTCTTTCTGACTTTTCGCTGTATTTTTATTTGCAATCCGGACATAGTCCGTAAAACATCACCTGATGGTCAAACAGAGAATAACCTGTTGCTTCCGATACGCTTTTTTCGAGTTTATCGGTAAAGTTATATGTGAGCTCTACCGTTTTACCGCAGCTGAGACAAAATACACGGTGTATCGACCTTACGTTTCCGTCGCCGGATGAATATCTGTATTTAGCGGTAGCTCCGCTTCCGCTCACCGTCTTGACAAGCAATCCTTCCTTTTCAAGCCGCCTCACCGCACGGTAAACCGTCGCTATCCCTATATCAGAACCGCTGTCGCGAAGTCTTTCCGCCATTTCCGCAACGGTCATGTCACTGTCCTTATTCAGTTCAAGAAAGCGTTTGAATTCCTGCTTTTGCCTGGTTAATCTCGTCGACGACATCTCTCTCTCCTCTCTATCTTTCCTCGTTTTGAGTTTATCATACTTGCTACCCTCAAAAGCGAACAGAAAATTAAATTTATGTTAATAAAATCAGCTTATTGATATCTTGCGGTTTTTCAGCTATAAACTCTGCTCCGTTTTCTGCAAGTATTTCCGGTTTCCTATATCCCCATGAAACTCCTATCGGATGCACTCCTGCATTCAAAGCTGTCTTCATATCAACGTCTGAGTCACCGACAAGATAACATTCGGATTTCCGTGCGCCAGTTTCGTTTATTATGTATTTGACAGCTTCCGGGTCAGGCTTGGTCGGGAAACGCCCCTGCCCGATAACAAAACCGAACGCAATTTCCGGGAACAGCGTCTTGACTATTTCTTCAACGAAAGGCTGCTGTTTGTTGGACAACACTGAGATACTGCAACCGTTTCCGACGAGAATTTTCAGCATTTCTGCGCAACCGTCAAATGCCTTTGTTTTGTTGTTATAGCATTTCTCATAGCATTCTTCGTATATTTTTTTTGCGTCTTCTATAAACTCCCGATTTTCAGCAATACTTTCCGGAAGAGACCGTTTCACAAGGGCATAAGCCCCGTTATTTATGTTTTTAAGCGTTTGTTCGACACTGATATCGCTAAATCCCAAACGGCGACGCATTCCGCAAAGAGCGTCCCGTATATCGTAGATAGTATCGGCAAGGGTACCATCAAGGTCAAATATGACTGTTTTACCCATATAAATGTTTCCTCTCTGTTCAGATTTCTATGCTCCTTGCCGCACTGAACGAATATATCACGGTACGGCTGACTTTTTGACCGGTTATCATTTCAAGAGCGGTTTTATAGTAAGTCAGCTGAGCATTATGCCTGTTTACGAAAAACTCGTTTTCTTTTTCGGCATTTCCTTTTACCTCTAAAGGTATAAAATCGGTTTTATAGTCAACGATGGTTATATTGCCGGTTCGGTTTCTGAAATAACAGTCAACAACTCCCTGCACAAAAACGCTTTCATTCTCAAGCTGCTTCTTTTTTTCAGCGTCTTTTGTGAACATCGACGCCGGCAGCTTCACATTAAAACGGTACTCACGTTCCAAGGTTTCAGCCGCTCTCATTTCACGGTAAATCTCCGACCGGAAAAACTTTTCTGCCGCTTTTCTGTCTGTCAGAGCCGCAAAGGTTTCTGTGATGTAACGTTTTTTCAGAAGTCTTTCAAGCTCATATTCAACCCCGTATTTTTCCACATTTGTAAAGTCACAGAACTGCATGAACACATGCGTCGCGGTTCCTTTCAGCGCTGCCTCGTTTTCTTTTTCACCGCTGATGAATTCCGGAATTTTCAGTTCGGACAAATTATCCTTATCAGACACCGAATCCCCTTCCGGGAATATATTGTCAAGCGCAACCTTATTTGCCGTAATTTCTCTTCCGGCTTCCGAAGCAAAATCAGCTTCCGGACCTTCGGATTTCAGTCCGGATATTTTTTTGCTGTCGATTGCTGTCTGCCGGTAATTATCGGCGGGACTTACGGTCAGAGCAGCCTGACTTTTCACCCCTGCAAATCGTTCGGTATCATCGGGAAAAACAAAACTGCTTTCCTCACCGAGACGTAAAAACGAATCGGAGTATGATTCAGCGTCAAGAATGTCCGGGGTTAAATTGGAAACGGCGATTTTTGACGGCAGTGTTATCATATAAGAATACGGATATTCAAATTCAATCCTGTCGCACAATTCTTTATACAGTTTTTCGCTGTCAGCCTGGTTGCCGTCATAAACAATTGATTCTGCATTACCATCAGATTTTTTACCGGCTTCGAGTTCCATCCGATCGGAATCTATGATTTTATATCTTACCGGTATATCAGTTTTTGCCGAGACCGCCGTCAGTATCCATTTTATGTAGTCATTACCGTCAAGAAATACGTACGGATGGACAAACATCGCTTTCATGCGGCAACCGGTTACCATATCTTCAAATTTTTCTGCTGACGAATAGATATACAGTTCTTTTTTCGCTCTGGTAAGCGCAACATAAAGCAACCGCATTTCTTCCTCTTTCTGACTTAGTTCAGCCTTTGCGGAAAGCGCAGCGCGATACAGTGTGTTGGTTGCCGAAAGTCCTGTTTTATCCTTGATACGCATTCCGAAACCGATTTCCGGGTCAAACAACAAATTATTTTTAGTGTCATCACTGTTGAATCTTGAAGCTGTTCCGCAAAGAAAACAGTACTGAAATTCAAGTCCCTTCGCGGCATGCACTGACATTATCTTAACTCCTGTACCCTTGCCTTTCGCAATATCCGGCGATGAGCCCGTTTCAGTCAGCATTCTGATCCTCTCAATTAAGGAATACAAACTTCCGTTCCCGTTTTCACTTACATTGACGGCAAATTCATAAAATGACACAAGGTTTTCCTTTACCTGATTGCCTGCGGATTCAGTTATAGCTTCGTCATCTCCAAGTAAAGAAAACAGTGATGTTTCTGAATACAGCTTCCATATGACTTTTTCAATGGGATATTTCAGACAGTAGCTGCGCATTCTCGTAATAAAATCGATAAAGCGCATACCTTTTTCAAAGTTGTTTGACAGTGTGTATTCTTCAAGCGCCTCGTACAGCGAATCAGAATCCTTCTTGAAAATCCTTATCGCTATCAGCTCACTGAGTGTTACCCCGAATACCTGACTTTTCAGTGCTCCGGCAAGAAAAATATCTCTGTTGGGATTATCACATACGTTAAGGAGACATAAGACAAGCTGAATTTCCGGAGTATCGAACAGTTTTTCGGTTTTGCCCGAAAAAACAGGTATTCCTCTTTTTTTCAAAGCCTTTTCAAAATGAACCGCTTTATCCTTCGGACTACGGAGTAAAATTGTCATTTCTTTCGGGTCTGCGCCGTTTTTACAAAGCCGATATATTTTTTCCGCCACCGCCTCTGCTTCAATTACGATCGGTTTATCCTTTTCTTCTCCGTCATCCTTTTTTGACGGAGATACGTTGATTATTTCAACGAATGAGTCTGATGATTTCTCGCCCAGGTGAAATCTGAGTCTGTCTTCCTTCGAATAAGGAATTCTGAAATCGTAGAGACTGTTTTCCGGACTGTAAAACATTGCGTCGGTGACAACATTTGCAAAATCGGTAATATGCTTCTGTGACCGGAAGTTGTCAGAAAGGAAAATCGCAAAATCATTGCTTGATTTATTTTGATTTGAGTCATTTATTGCTGTAAAATTTGCTTTTTTATTGATCCTGCTATTAACGCACCGGCTCGATTCGGAAGAATCGGTCAAATCCCCGGATATATTCAGTGCGTCTGTCCATCCGGAAAAATTTACACTCTGATAGGGTTCGTTTACGGATTCTGACGCAGTTTTTTCCTCACTCTGAGTCTGACCACAACCTTCCTCTCCGATTTCGTTGAATTTATTGAATTTCCTCTTATACTCAGAAAAAATTTCCGGAACTGCGCCTCTGAAATTATATATGCTCTGTTTTATGTCACCTACCATGAATACAGGGCACCTTATCCCCAATGCCGAAAATATTTTATTTTGAAGTGGGTTTACATCCTGAAATTCATCAATAAAAATCTCTTCGTAGGCTGAAGATATTTTTTCACCCAGCGCAGAAACACTGCCGTCACTTTCGTAAAGCAGTCTGAGCGCCATGTGTTCAAGATCGTTATAATCAAGCATATATTTTTTAAGTTTGGCTTCAGAATATCTTCTGTCAAATTCTTTCAGAAACCTGATCATCTTTCCGGATATATCCGATGTCATCATCCCCAGATTCTTTATTTCTTCGTCACTGAATCCGAAAAATCTGCCTATATATTCTTTTTTACATTCTGTGATGAATTCTCTCAGGCTTGCTCTGTAAAATTCACACAACTCATCCTTATCCTTTATCACTACACGAGGTAATTCATGCATCGAGCGTATAGCTTCGCTTAACTCACGATAGTTGCCGTATTTGGCACAATTCTCTGTTTTTTCAATATAACTTATAAATGTTCTGAAAATTTCTCCGAATTTTTTACCGTATATATCGGATCTCATTATTTCAGAATAGCCATCTTCCAGCAATTTTTTGTAATAATCGATGAATATCAGCAATTTATTTCTTATGATCTTGAAAAACTCAGTATCTCCTATGCTACCGTTCTCGTCAAGATAAATGAACCTTTTTTCGGATATATCCGGATAATTTCTCATTTTATCATATATTTCCAGGAACATCTCGGTCAAAGAATCATCCAGCCCTGAAACGAAATTGTCACAAAAATCTGAAAAATCCGGTATATGTTCAAAAAGTCCGCCGTAACATTCCTCTATAAAATTGTCCATCACCTGTTTTTTCAGCAATGTCGCCGCCGTTTCGTCTGATATTCTTACAGAGGACGGTAGCCCGAGTATCTGAAAATTCTTTTTTACAAGTGAATAACAAAACGCGTGTATTGTTGTGATCTGTGCCGAAGGCAATTTAAGCAGCTGATTTCTCAGATTTTTGTTTCCCGGATGTTCGCTGACCGCTCTGCTTAGTTTTTGCGTTATCTTCTGTCTGAGCTGCAAAGCCGCTTCCTTCGTGAAAGTAACTATCAAAAGCGCGGAAACATCTCCTTCACCGCTGAGTATGCGCCTGATTATTCTTTCAGTCAGTACCGTTGATTTTCCGGACCCTGCCGCCGCTGATACCAATATTCTGTCTGCCTTTACGTTTATTGCCGCCGTCTGTGACTTAGTCCAGTTAACCGAGCTGTCTTTTCCATGATTTGTTTCAGAAGTCACTCTGTCTTTTTTTTCTGACGCCATTACATTTTCATTTGCATCCATCATCCGGACAAAGCTCCTTTCATAACTTCATGCTTCGGCATACAGGGTACATTTTACAATATCTGCAAGGATTAACCGACAATTTACTGTTAGGTTTCGCACAGGCTGTGCCGTTTTTCATATTTTCTACTATTCTGCTGAGCGCACCGGTTATCACATCGTAGATTTCGGTAAAGTCATTATCGCTCGCAAGTGCGGAATTACCGGTGATATTGCCGTCTTTTGTCATCTTTACCGGAATATATTTTCCTTCAAGTCCGTTCTCCATTGCCTGCAATACTCTTCGGTCACTGTTGAATATTCCGGATCGGACGAGACTTTTTTCCGCTGATCCTTTCGATTCATTTTCATCCAGCGGAAACGGTGATTTTTCAACACTCAGTTTTACCGGTTGATACATTACTCCGCCCGGCTTGATCTTATCCCCGTAATCTGCGCCGATCCCGCGCAGAAAACCCGGATTACGGTTTTCAAGCAAAGCATACATATACAGCAGCATCTGCATATCAATACCTTCGCTGAGCTTATCGAGACTGTGTTTTACCGAACCGGATTTGTAATCAACCACTCTCAGGAAGACTTCCGGCTTACTTCGGTAAACATCCACTCTGTCTACCTTTCCGACAATCACCGCTTCACTTCCGTCATTCAGTCGGACAACTAATGGATCCGCCTTTTCGCCACCGATTTCAAGTTCAAAAAACGCAGGCACAAAACTGCCGCAGTCAAGTTCTTCTATTGTATTGCGGAGTACGAATACTGCCGTACGTCTCAACCTTTCGGTGAGTGCTTCAAATCTTTTATCCGGCATTCTGCCTTCTTCACCCAGCAACGGTCTCAGTATTTTTTCCGTTACCCTTTTTACCGTTTTTTCAAGATCCTTTTTTTCACCGTCATCAGCTGTGCCGTAATACTCCCGGACAGATATTTCAAGTATACTGTGGATGTATCTTCCTATTTCGGAGTATTTGAAATATGAGTATCTGCGTTCTTGCAGTTTCAGAATGTGTTTGCAATAGTACAAAAAAGGACACCTGACATAATCATCTATCCTCGAACTTGTAAGAACTACTCTTTTGCCGGCAAGTCTTTGAGCCGTATCTTTATCCAGTTCAAGACTTTCATTACTTTTTTCCGGATAGCTTCCGCTCGTTCCGAACTTTTCGGAAAAGTATCCGTAAACCTCACCTTCACCGGCTCTTTTCAGTGAAAAAAGCGATTGTCTGAGAGTTTCAGCGGTCTGTATATGAAAATACTTATCAAAGTCATCCGGATAAACTTTGACTTTATTGCCCGGGAAAAGCCTTGCAAGTCCGTTGAAGCCTACTGACGCATTCAGTTCACCGCCTTGATAACAAGCAGTTGCTGTGAGACTTTGTTCTGCACTTGCAGCACATCTGAGAAAATAAAATAATTCTTCGTCACAGATCTCTTCGGAATTCTGCGACAAATCTATCCCGTACCCGGTTAACATTTTTATTTCCTTATCGGAAAAAAAACGATTTTCCTCAGGCGCCGCCGGAAAAATCCCTTCCTCGCAGTCCGCCAGATAAATATGCTTTTTACCGCTCAGCCTTACCGTTTTTGCATCCCCGAAGGTCACCGCATCCGAGCCCTCCGGGATTCTTCCGTAATCTGTACTTTTTGCTGCCATTCTGAGTACTGTCGCCATGATTACGGCGTTTCCGTGTATATCACCGACAGTATCGTTTATTGACTGTAACATATCCATAAGAGTGTTATAAGCGGTTATCTCTTCACGTCCGGCTTTTTCTCTTATTATTTCATGCATACCCGATTTTTTCATGAACCCATACAGACTTTTACAGCATTCACAAATACCGGCTGAACGTATATCTTCTGCCAGTGAAATTATCGGTGCAGTTATACGCTTTTTTGTATTATTTATCTTTTCGAGCAGAGCAGCCGCTTTCTCGTCAAAACGCTCTGAATATCCGTTCGGGTTCATCGACCAGTCATCTGCGGTCCACTGTTTTTTCCCGCTGATGTTCCAGAGCGAAACATATTTTTCCAGCGCATCGGTTTCCGCATCGGAAACCGGACAGAATCCCGACTTTATGTATGCAAATATATCCTCGCTGTTATAACCGTCGGATATGATATCCAGGACAGATATAAGAGTTTTGAACAAAGGTGAATCCGACAGCGGTATTCTTCCGGAATTGAAAACCGGAATTCCGTATCGTTCAAAAACCGCCTCGGTCGTTCCTCTGTAAAGATCTTTGTTTCTGCTTACTACCGCAATATCCCTGTATCTCAGCCCGTTTCTGACACGTCTGCATATATCCGCCGCTATAAACTCTGCCTGGGAATAAGAATTTTTGCATGCAACAAGCTCAACACTCTCACATGGTTCACTTACATTTGAATGATGAGAAAAATCAAAAATATTTTCAGCTATGTAAGGAAAAACAGGGTTTACAGGAACTGATTTTCCGTCTGCGTATTGCTCATTTACCGCAACTCCGTATTTTTTTGCAACAGATCTAAGTATCCTGCCGGTTTTTTCCGAAGTAAAATATGCCGTTTTTCCGGAAACAGTCGGCTTATTAAGCGTTACCGTCACATTACAGCTTTTTACAAGAGAATCGATTACCGATATCTCCTGATATGTAAAACCGTTAAAAGAATCAAGAAAATATTCCATATCTTTTTCAGGTCCGGAGGATCTGTATATTTCTGCAAGACGGTTAAGGTCGTCGGATGAGTCAGAATAAATTCTTGTCAGCAGGTTATTGAAAACACTGTATATCAGCGCAATGTCCTCTATTTTGGAACTGAATTCAATGCTTTCGCTGCTTTTAGCCGCGTTCAGAAGCCCGGCAGGAGTTACACAGGCCATTTTCAACTGTTCAAATACCCCGAGAAGTATCTCGCTCAGATGCCTGTCGTCTGAATTTCTGTAAACCTTAAGCTCGCCTGATATTTCTCTCATTGCACGGTAAACGAGAAGCACTTTACCCGCATTTCCGGGTTGGTTATAACATATCCCGCCGTGTTTTCTGAAAGCTATATCCGCAAGTCTTCGGAAAGAGGCAACTGTAAGATATTCCGTCGATACATTTTCCGACACAGCACGGTCGTATATTCTGCTTTCGGCTTCGACAGCTTCCTGTTCCGGTACAACAAGCGTAACTTTTTTCCCTGCGCGCAACGCATCAACTATTCCGGTGTCGCTGAGATAAGTTTTTCCGCTTCTCGGCATTCCGTAGATCAAATTCAGCATCAGATACTCCTTTTTATGTGTATTAACCGCATCTGAAAATCGGTTAACGTCAAAGCAGCCACACACCCTCGGTATTACTGCTGCATTTACCGCTGTTTACCTGGTTATTTCTTTATTTTTCAGAACAATCTGAACCCGTGTTACGCCCGGCTGTCGGTTAATTCCGTTGTAAGTTTTCAGTGACAAACATTTCGGGAATTTTTATTTACCGGGTGTTTTATTATGACATCCCTCCGGATTAAACAGCGGTCACAGGTTTTTTATTTCAGAAAAACTTCCTTTATTGCTTCAAGATATCCGTAACCGTACAGGTCATCCGGTTCAAGATAACTTGTTTCCGTCCATTCGTTCCAGGAATTGACTGTTATCAGCTTAGGTCTCTCAGGGTGACGGTCGATGTATGCTTTCGCTTTTTCAAGTGCGACCCTGAAATTTTCCGGAGTATTATTCCTTACTATCCCCGGGCGGAAGCCTTTGAACCTCGGGTTGTTGTCCCAACCGCAGGAAACATGAGGAAAATAAGGGATACTGTAATCTTCGTCGGTCTTTTCCCACATTTTCTCTATATCTTTAACTATCTCACGGTAATCCCTGTCTATATCCGTTACGTGCACGAACTGGTAATGCGTAAAGCTGTCAAGCGAAAGCTTTGTTATCAGCTCCGATACATCGGCTGTGCACTTTCCGTCAACTCCGCTCAGATTCAATGTTCCGGATCCCCTGCCGGTAAACTGTATATGAAGTCCCGGAAATCCCAGTGATTTTACATATTCCCGGAACTCTTTTAGCATCGTTGCCGCTGTTTCAATGCTTCCCATCCCCTCGATAAAGGTGGCAAGTTCGTAGATCATGAACACCGGACAGCCGTCTATTTTGTAATAATTCTCTTCGGTGAAGTATTTCTTTGCCAGTCTGCGGTACATAATTTCAAACTGTTCTGGCACCACCGCCCCTTTCCATATCACCGTACTTCCCACTTCCGTATCGGAAAGCTCCTTGTTCCAGAGATGATTTGCGTCATGATTTGCCCACATCAGATAAAACTTCATTTTGTTTTTATTTGACGCTTTAAGAAACCCGTCATTTAAGCAGTTTTCAAGAAAAGGTCTGTTATCATACCAGTACCAATCGTAAATGAATACATTCACGCCGTGCGATACTGCCGCTTCTATCTCCATTTCCATTACTTTGGGATCCGCCTCGTTGACGTATCCCCATAACGGTTTGCGCGGCCATGAATGTCCCGGAAATTTTGCCGTCGCAGATTTTACGGTCTGCCATTCACCGTAGCCTTCTTTCCAGAACATCCGGCTCCTTGGCTCATCGCCGGTGTATGACGGCCAGACGTAAGCTGCAATATCATATTTAATCATAGCGTATCCTCTTTTCATAAATTTACCGGCGACTAAGCCGTGATGATTTTCTGAATGTTACCGAACAGCAGAACTTTACTTAATGTACATCCGGTTTTTCAGTGTTTTGCCAGTCCGGCGTTGTAAAGTTCGCAGTAGAAGCCCCCGAGCTTCATAAGTGAATCATGATTTCCTTTTTCGATGATATTCCCGTCTTTCATAACGAGTATGATATCCGCTGAACGTATTGTCGAAAGCCTGTGGGCTACTATGAAGGACGTCCTTCCTTCCATTATCCTGTTGAATGCGTCCTGTATCCTCATTTCGGTTCTGGTGTCTATTGAGGAAGTCGCCTCATCCAGTATCAGCATAGGCGGAAGCGCAAGCATCACCCTTGTTATACATAACAGCTGCTTCTGCCCCTGTGAAAGATTTCCGCCGTCTTCTCCGATAAGCGTATCGTATCCGTCCGGAAGACGTTTAATAAAACTGTGCGCATGAGAAGCTTTTGCCGCCGCTATTATTTCTTCGTCTGTCGCAAAGGGCTTTCCTATCAGAATATTTTCTTTTATCGTCCCTCTCTTTATCCAGGTTTCCTGCAACACCATGCCGTAGCAGCTCCTCAGGCTTTTTCGCGTAACATCACGTATGTCGGCTTTTTCTTCTTTTCCGCTCTCAGTGACGTAACCTATATTCACAGAGCCCGAGCACACGTCATAAAACCTCATTATCAGGTTTATAAGAGTAGTTTTTCCGCAACCCGTCGGACCTACTATCGCGACTTTTTTGCCGCTGTCCACCGAAAGCGAAAGATTTTGTATAAGCTTTCTGTCCGGTGTGTACGAAAAGCTGACATCGTCAAAAATAACTTCTCCACTCGGTTTTTTTACCTCAACCGAATCTTCACCGTCGGCAACCTCGGGCTCTGCGTGTATAAGCTCAAATATTCTTTCGGCGCACGCAAGTGAATTCTGAAGTTCGGTAAATACTCCGGAAATTTCGTTGAAAGGCTTGGTATACTGATTGGCATAACTCAGTAGCGTAGCAAGGCTTCCGACCGTTATTCCGGAAAAAAACAGATCAAGACCGTTTCCGAAACCCATCACCGAAAGCGCTCCCACTACCGCTACTGCGGCATATACAATGCTGTTTACAAAACGTGTGCATGGATTCGTCAGCGCAGAAAAGAATATTGCTCTTATCGAATACTTTTCAAATTCCGCATTGATCTCGTCAAACGTCGCCTGTTTCTTATCTTTAAGACCGAATGCCGTGATCACATTGTGTGAAGTAATGCTTTCATCGATGAATGCCGTCTGGCGTGCATTGGTTGCCGCACGCAATGTGAACATCCTGTGCGTCTTTTTCGCTATGAAAGCCGCAACAAACAGAGAGATCGGCGTAAGCACCACAACTATGAGCGTTATTGCCGGACTTATTGTGAGCATAAAGAACAGCGTTCCCACTATTGTCAGAACTCCTGTGAAAAACTGCGAAAATCCAAGCAAAAGCCCGTCGGCAAACTGATCGGCGTCTGATATGACACGGCTTACCGTCTCTCCTGTTGGATGTGTGTCGATATATGACAGCGGAAGAATCTCTATCTTTCCGAATGCGTCTCTCCTTATATCCCTGACCACATTATAAGTTATTTTATTGTTGATTACCCCCATCACCCACTGAGATAACGTGACCGCTATAATGCAGAAAAAGCCGAGCAAAAGTATCTTTAAGGTTTTTTCAAGATCAACCCCGCCTTTATCGGTAATGAGGTCAATAGCGTTTCCCACAAGTTTTGGGATATACAGGGTAAGACATACGCTTATCGCACCCATAAGCAACGAAAAAGCAAAAAGAAGTTTGTATCTTCCGATATAACCTATTATTTTCGGTATCGTACCTTTTGCAATTTTGTGTCTGGTTTTCATATTACTTCACTCCCTTCCGCCCTTATATCGCATCCGGAAACTGACAGCGGTATATTTCTCTGTATACTTCGCAATTTTCCAGAAGCTCGTCCGGTGTTCCGTACCCGACGCATTCGCCGTCTTCAAGAACCACAGTTCTGTCTGAGTTAAGCACTGACGACGCTCTCTGTGACACTATGAATACTGTCGGTTTATAATCAAGCCGGCTTACCGCTTCTCTGAGAAGAGAATCGGTTTTGTAATCCAGCGCCGATGTGCTGTCGTCAAGAATAAGAATCTTAGGTCTCCTTACAAGGGCTCTCGCCACTGTAAGCCGCTGCTTCTGACCGCCTGACAGGTTTTTCCCTCCGTTTTCGATCATATAGTCAAGTTTTCCGTCTTTTGCCATTACAAAGTCGTAAGCCTGCGCGTCCTTCAATGCCTGTTCGATCTCCTCATCAGTGGCATTTTCATTTCCGCAAAGCATATTCTCCCTTACAGTGCCTCTGAAAAGTTTTGCGTACTGCGGAACAACTCCTATGCTTTTCCTGAGTTTTCCCGGATCATAACCGGATATTTCCCTGCCGTCGATCAGGACACTGCCGGCTGTTGCACTGTAAAAACCGGGAATAAGATTTATTACCGAACTTTTTCCGGAACCCGTTCCGCCTATGATACCGATTATTTCACCCGGCTCCGCGAAAAAACTTATATTACTCAGTGACTCAGCTCCTGCATTCTTATACGTAAGTCCGACATTTCTGAACTCTACCCTTCCCTCTTTTACCTCAGTGTCGCCGGCATTTTCCGGAACCTTTTCGGAAGGCATTTCAAGCACCGCCGTAATTCTCTTTGCACTGGCATAACCTTTTGTCACGGTAACTATAAGGCTTGCCAGCTTTATGAGCTCAACAAGTATCTGCGACATGTAGTTGTAAAGAGCGATGACTTCTCCCTGAGTCAGATTTCCGTAATTCACTTGCAGCGCTCCTACGTAAATAAGCACGATTATAGCGGTATTTATAAGCAGAAAAGTAAGAGGATTTGTCAGTCCCGCTATTTTTCCCACAAACACCTGCATTCCAGAAAGTGAATCGTTTGTTTTCCTGAACTCCTTTATTTCCTCATCTTCACGGCAGAAGGCTCTCAGAACTCTTGCTCCCGTCAGATTTTCTCTTGTGATTCCGAGAAGACCGTCGACTTTTTCCTGAACTTTTCTGTACATCGGCACAGTTATCTTCATAATCCCGAAAACGACCAAAGAAAGCAACGGTATTACCGCGACAAATATCAGCGCCGCCTTTACCGATATGGTAAACGCCATGATCATCGCTCCGAAGACGATTATCGGGGCTCTCAGAAACAGTCTGAGAAACAAATTAACGGCATTCTGGAAAAGTGCGCAGTCGGACGTCATTCTTGTTATCATTGTGGAATTTCCGAGGGTATCGGTCTCGCTGAACGACAAAGACATTATCTTGCCGAAAAGATCGGCTTTTATTTTAGCTGTGGCTCCGACCGCAGCTTTCGCGGCAAAATACTGCGCTATTACCGCACAGGTCCAGCCGACCAGCGCCAGCGAAAGCAGGACAAGACTCATCCGGAATACCAGCGGCTTATCGCCTTTTGCAATTCCGTCGTCTATTACCGATGCGACTATAAGCGGGACGATAAGTTCAAATCCGGCTTCAAGCAACTTGAAAAGCGGAGCCGTGAATGTCTCTTTCTTATAATCTTTCAGATAGGAAAGAAGTTTTTTCATATTGAGGTATACCTTTCAGATTATTTTTGAGCTCTATTATCGGAAAACAAACCGAACGCCGGCACTCATCAAAACAAGTCGGCCGTCGGTATTCGTCAGCAATTTTCTTAAATAACAATGCTCCATTTGTCAGACGTCAAATTTTCCTTTGTAAGCTGAAATCTTCTCCTGACATCTACGGAAAGGTGATGTCTTTCCTGACTGATACAGAAAAAAGTGTCGAATGATTTTTCAGCAAAATTTATTTCAAGGTTCTAACTGACCTGAAACGCGAATAAAATGTACCAAAGAGTAAATGGGAAAGCGCAGTTCTTATCCCTTGCTACGTAACAAGAAAGGAAATATGAGAAATGGTAGGAGAAAAAATCAGAAAGGGCGCTGAAAACATAGCGCAGGGAATCAAAAAAGTCGGAAGAAGGAATTTGGTAATCTGCGCAGCGGTATTACTCGTAGCTGCGGCTGTGTGTGTAAACTGGATCCTTTATTCCGCCAATGACGATCCGACGGATATTCCGTCCGGAAACGAACAGAACGACGGTGAAAACAACCTTGACGGAACCCAGACCGGCACAGAAAACGACAATGTCGCAAGCTATTTTGCGTCTGTACAGATCAGCCGTCAGCAGGCAAGAGACGAGGCACTTGAAGTCCTTCAATTGGTCATAGACAGCGACACAGCGCTTGAAAGCGCAAAAGCTGAAGCTATTGCCGATGTATCAAGGATCGCTGATGAAATAGCGTCAGAGGCCAATATCGAAACATTGATAAAAGCCAAAGGATTCGATGAATGCGTCGCCGTCATAAACGACGGCACCGCGACGGTGGTTGTCAAGACCGAAAGCGCTCTGCTGCAAAGCGAAGTCGCTCAAATCATGGAAATTGTGGTTGAGCAGTCCGGAATTTTGCCGGAAAACATAAAGATAACAGAAAAAATCTGACTGACGTAACTCTTATGGCGCCCGAAATCGGGCGCCTTTTTTGACGCTCAATCAACAGCCATCTCGCTTCCGTTCACTTTTTTCCGGTTTTGCTAATGAATCCGTCTCCGCAACACCTTACGCCATTCCGACCGCGTCCGAAAAAGCATTATCTGTGCATTCTCCGTACTGCACTCCTGAGTTTTTCGCAAAACACGGTTATATCTTCCTCCGTGGTATCGGTATCCGTACTTACACGTACAGTAGCGTCCGCAGTTCTGTCGTCAAGCCCGAACGCCCTGAGTACATAGCTGATTTTCTTGCCGTGCGAGGAACAGGCTGACCCCGCCGATATACAGACTCCTTCTGACGAAAGAAGATTAAGGACCGGTTCGCTTTTTATCACCGGCAGACTCAGGCTGATAATGTGCGGCGCAGTCTGTCCGGCAGGACTGTTGATTATGCACTCTTCCGGGAGATTATCGGTAAGCAACTTTCTCAGATGTTCTGTTTTTGTTGTGAAATCACGGTAAGCACTGCTTCCCCCGTTCGCCTTAACCGCCGCTGCAAACGCCGCTATTCCGGGTATATTTTCAGTTCCGGACCTCAAATTTCTTTCCTGTCCGCCACCATGTACTGTCGCCGCAGGTATTTTCTTTTTCAGAAGCCGGTCGGAAACCCATAACGCACCAACTCCCTTGGGACCGTGGACCTTATGCCCGCTTATCGTTATCATATCGGCATTCAGCGTTTCCGGGGTAAATCCGATTTTCTGGAACGACTGTACGCAGTCGGTGTGGCATACCGTATCCGGGTTTAATTTTTTTACTGCCGAAAACAATTTTGCAACATCATAGACGGCTCCGGTTTCGTTGTTTATGTGCATGATTGAGACCAGTACGGTTTTTTTGCTGATATGGGAAACAAGCTCTTCTTCGTCAACCACTCCGCCAACTGTTCTTAGATAGTGGGCTCTGACACCCTTTGTTTCAAGGTATTTCACAGTATTCAGAACGGCAGGATGCTCACTGTCAGTCGTTATGATTTCCGGCTTATCCACAGACATTCTTTCCACTGTACCCAGTATTGCGATATTGTCACTCTCTGTTCCTCCGGAAGTAAAAAACAGCTGTCCGTACCCGTTCGGCTTTGCTCCGGGAATATCAGACATCGGCAGAAATCTTCTTATCTCTTCCCCGAAAAGCGCACTCATTATTTCATTTCTGCTCTCTGAAAGCAGCTTTGCTGCTTCACTCCCTGCACAGTGCAGTGACGACGGATTACCGTATAGCCGAGTCATTGCGGCTTCCATTGCTTGCAAAGCCTCTTTACAAGGCTTTGTAGTGGCTGAATTATCAAGGTATATAAAACTCATTTTTCTCCACCTGCGCCGGCATCTCCGGTTATAGTTTATTGTTTAATTATATCACTCTTTTCGGATATTGTCAACGCTTTCGGGCATAATATTTACCGATAACTATACCGTTTCAATGCCAGACTGTTTTTGCCCGCAAAGCAAGTTTTTATAATTCTGCAACGCATTTCAAAAACTTCCGGTCATGCTATTGACAAATCACCGTACTTATGGTAGTATATCGGTAGGGCTTTTGTGACTGACGGAATTGGCGGTCAACCGCAAGGGAGCAAAAGTCAATATTGCCGTCCGTCTGGGCAGTCCTGCTTATTCAGTAGGACTGCCTTTTTCAGATTTGAATTGAAATTCGGATAAAATGACACCCTGAAATTCACTGTCGGTTATTTTTCATATGCTGGTTATACCGTTCTGTTTTCATTTGAATTTGCAGGTATGGACGATGTCCCCGCACAAAGACAATATAAACCGCATACTGAAAAAAATTCAGTTCAGCCGGTAAACTGAATGTCGCTTCCGGAACGTCAACAGTTAAAATTACATTTCCGGGTTTGACACAGTTACGGTTGTAATACCCAACTGAACCCTTATGCACAAGAAATCAGCATTGCCGGATACGTCTTTGAACAGTAGTATGCGGTATTGACTTTCCGGAACATATCACTGCAACAGTAGCTGCGGATAACAAAACTACGGATTCATTTACTTGCTTAAATGAACAGTTGCTGCAACCATGGTTTCCGAACAGAAAAATTGAAGGATTTACTTGGTTTTTCGGGTTGGAACTCGTGCTATATCGTATTTTGAAACAGCGTTGGTTTTCGATCTAACGTTTAAGCTGAAAATTTATTATGTCCGCCCTTGCGGCGGGGAGGTTTTAAAATGGATGTTTACGAAATAAAAACAATGAAACAACGGCTAACCGGTAACTCTTACGTCGGGAGAGGAATAGTAGTCGGCAAATCGTCCAATTCAAAAAACGCGGTTTTCGCTTATTTCATCATGGGCAGAAGCGAAAATTCGAGGAACAGAATTTTTACCGAAAACGGCGATGAGGTAACGATATACCCATATGACGCAAGCAAAGTTTCAGACCCGTCGCTTATAATTTATTCTCCCGTCAGAAAACACGGATCATTTACGATCGTGACAAACGGCGATCAGACTGACACGATCTATGACAGTCTGGCTGGCGGAAAAACATTTGAAGACGCGCTCCGCACCAGATACTTTGAACCTGATAAACCAAACTTTACACCGAGGATCAGCGCAGTTCTTGATATCGGTAATGAGTTCAGTTACAAAATGAGCATTCTGAAAAGCGGTGACAAAAACGGCAGTGTATGTTTCAGACAGTTTTTCGAGTATACCGCTGTAAACGGCCTCGGACACTTCATACACACTTATGTATGCGACGGCGAACCGATTCCCACTTTTGTCGGAGAACCCGAAAGAGTTTACATACCCGACTCAATAGATGAATTTACAGACAGTATCTGGTCGTCTCTCGACCCTGACAATAAAATTTCCCTGTATGTAAGATATATTCCGCTTGACGGCTCTGCGCATACAAGCAGGCTGATAAACAAGTTCAGTAAAAAATAAAAATAAACGTCAGAGAAAGGTGAACACATATGAAAGAATTTATGCTTAAATACGGCTGTAATCCCAATCAGAAGCCGGCTTCGGTTTTTATGGAAAACGGTTCGGACCTGCCCTTTGAAATACTGTGCGGAAAACCGGGTTACATAAACTTCCTCGATGCACTGAACAGCTGGCAGTTGGTTTCCGAGATAAAAAAAGCTCTCGGCACTCCTGCCGCAACATCTTTTAAGCACGTAAGTCCTACGTCAGCGGCAATCGGTATCAAAATGGATGAAAAACTGAAAAAAGCCTGCTTTGTCGATGATATCGAAGGGCTTGATGACTCACCTCTCGCAACCGCATACGCAAGAGCAAGAGGTACCGACCGCATGAGTTCCTTCGGGGACTGGATAGCACTTTCCGACGTTTGCGACGTCACGACCGCAAAGCTGATAGCAAGAGAAGTTTCCGACGGTATAATCGCACCCGGCTATGACCCTGAGGCACTTGAAATCCTTAAAGGCAAACGCAAAGGCGCTTACAACATTGTGAAAATCGATAAGGACTACAAGCCTGATCCGATCGAAAAAAAGCAGGTCTTCGGAATCACTTTCAGCCAGGGAAGAAATAACTTCGATATAAATGCCGGTCTGCTTTCAAATATCGTAACTGAAAACAAAGAGCTTCCGGAATTTGCCAAACGCGACCTTATCATAGCACTTATAACACTCAAATACACTCAGTCAAATTCAGTATGTTATACGGTTGACGGTCAGGCAATCGGCGTCGGCGCCGGACAACAGTCAAGAATCCACTGCACCCGTCTTGCCGGTAACAAAGCCGACATCTGGCACCTGAGACAACACGAAAAAGTGCTCAGCCTTCCTTTCATAGATTCGGTGAAAAGACCCGACAGAGACAATGCGATTGATGTTTATATTTCCGACGAATACGAAGACGTTCTGGCAGACGGAGTATGGCAGACACTTTTCACCGAAAAGCCGGAACCGTTCACAAAAGCAGAGCAGAAAGAATATCTCAGCAAAATAACCGGCGTTTCTCTCGGTTCAGATGCTTTCTTCCCGTTTGGTGACAATATTGAACGCGCACGCAAGAGCGGCGTAAGTTTTATCGCACAGCCGGGCGGATCTATAAGGGATGACAACGTCATTGAGGTCTGCAATAAATACGGACTTGTAATGGCTATGACCGGTATGAGACTCTTCCACCACTGATACTTTTCGGTTAATCCTGCGATAACTTCCAGGTTTTTGCTTTTTAACAAAGTTATGATTTTGTCCTCATATTATTCGATATTCGCGGGCAAAATCTGAATTTTCAGGTGCTGAAATTATTTGCTTAAAAATTGTTTTCGGTCAATTTTTCACATACTCATCTGCAACCGGGAAACCGCTTTGAAATCCGGTAGTCACTATTAAACAAATTCTGACATTTTTTCACTGAATCTAAGCAATAATCGGCAATTATTTGCTTTTTTACCAAATATTTATAATCTTCACGCCAAAGCTCCCTATGACGTATTATGTAATCAATAACCACACCTGTATTGACTGTAAACAAAAAACACCCGTTTGAAACGGGTGTTTTTTTGTGAAGAGTTTCCCGAATGCATTAAAGTTTATTTAATTTAAAGCACTCATGTTTTGGATTCGTTTAACTCTTCACTCGTCGGTCTGAACAGGAGCGATATGCACCAAAGTGCGGCAAGTCCGACAAGAGCATATATTATACGGCTTACCATTGCTCCTTGTCCGCCGCCGATCCAAGCGACTATATCAAACTTGAAAAGCCCGATGCTTCCCCAGTTCAGACCGCCGATAATCAGCAAAACAAGCGCTATTTTGTCTATCATTACAGTTATCCTTTCAAATTCAGTGTTGCTTACCGCTCGGGGTTTTCTCCCCACATACAGTATGCGCAATTTTATCCCGGTTATACGTCAGCTCCGATGTTTTGACATGATCCTGAAAATTTACATATTAATGCTTGAATGGCTCCGATATTTGTTTTATTCTTTTGTTAATTGATTTACAGAATTTAACATACTTTATCAAGGGAGCTTGACTTCTATGAGAATGAGAAAAAAAAAGAACGCCGATGCTCGGCTGCTGAAATGCGCTGATCTCTTTTTATACGACAAACCCGGCGAACTTAAAAACATTTATCTCGAAATAGGATGCGGAAAAGGAGCATTCATTTCTCAGCTTGCGCTTGCAAATCCGGAAAAATTTTTTGTCTGCGTTGAAAAAATATCCGATGTTATTTTGCTTGCGGCTGAAAAGATCAAGAATAAAAATATAGAAAATGTGAAATTCCTTTGTACCGACGCGGCTAAACTGAATGATTATTTTCCTGACGGTTCTGTCGACAGAATTTATCTGAATTTTTCCGATCCCTGGCCGCGCCCCAAACACGCCAAGCGGAGACTTACAAGCCCTCTTTACCTTGAAATTTACAAGCATCTTTTGTCGGAAAACGGTTCGGTTTTCCTGAAAACCGATAACAGAATCCTGTTTGATTACTCGCTTACTGCTTTCCGTGAAAACGGATTCAGACTTGAAAGACTCACCTACGATCTTCATAACAGCGAATACGAGAAGGATAATTTCCATACCGAATACGAAAACAATTTTTCTGAAAAAGGATTTCCCATCAACAGGGTAGAAGCTTACAAAGTATGACTATGCCATACGCTCTGAAAATCTTTTAAACATAAACAAATTTACTTATCACTCTTACAGCACAGACATATAATCGGTCGTTTGTCCCTCTGAACTTTGTTTTTAGATATTATCAATATTATCACATTCCTTTGTTTTTTTTTATGAACTCGGTTTGTTGTTCTCATGTAAACTTTGATTATTTTCCTAAAATGAACTACGTTTATTTAAGTCTTTGCGATTCCCTGTTTGTTTTGTAATGCGAAATGCGGTTTTTCTGGTAACTAAACCAAAATGTTACATAAATCAAAAGATCGGATGCCAAGAAAAACGTCGTTCGGGATAACAGTAAAATTCATCAAAATTTTATAAATACCGAGAAGAAAAATTTAAAATGCCTGAAAAAAAGTGGTATACAAACAGCTTCCGAAGAAATCTCGTTGATATGCATATTTCCGACTGGGATGAGTCATTTCTTTCACAATTTAATCCTGAGCAATATTTAAAATGTCTGAAAATCGCTAATATAAAAAGCACAATGATTTATCTGCAATCACACACCGGACTGTGCAACTGGAAATCTGAAAGCGGTAAAACTCACCGCGCTTTTTTGAAAGACAATAAAATAAAGACGCTTATCGATCTTTGTCACAAAAATCAGATCGACGTGATAGCTTATTACAGTCTTATCTACAATAACTATGCCTGCGACAGTCATCCGGATTGGAGAATGCTTGATGTCGAAGGTAAACCTTCGCGTAGCGGCAGTGGCTCTCAGGGCATGGGAACCGGCGGACGTTACGGACTGGTCTGCCCCAATAATGAAGGTTACAGGAATTTTGTTTTGACCCAGTTCAGGGAATTTTGTGATATTTACAGTTTTGAAGGCGTTTTTCTTGATATGACCTTCTGGAATTTTCCGTGTCACTGTGAAAGTTGCCGTCGGAAATACAGACTGTCTGCCGGAAATGAAATTCCGGAATTAGTAGATTTTAACAATGTAGAATGGCGGAAATATCAGCTGTGGAGACAAAACTGTATAGGAGAATTCGCTGAATTCTGCACAGAAGAATTAAAAAAACTGAAACCGGAAGTTTCGGTCGAACATCAGTTTTCAACGATTTGTCAGCCATGGAACCGGGCAGTGGACGGAATGGTCAACAAAGCAAGCGACTATTCCGGCGGAGATCTGTACGGCGGGCATCTTCAAGAATGTTATATCTGCAAAATATACCTCGAAGCAACCCGCAATCAGCCATTTGAATATATGACATCAAGATGCGACCCGGAACTTTCCGTACATACCGCGACAAAAACGTTTAATCAGATGCGACTTCACAATCATCTGACTCTGTCTCACCACGGCGCCATGCTTTTCATCGATGCAATTGATCCCGTAGGAACATTGAACGAGGATGTTTACAGACAGATAGGTAAGGTTTTTGAGGAAACAATGCCGCTTGAAAAGTATCTTAACGGAAATTTGGTTGCAGAAGCGGCTCTCATTATGAGCTATGATTCAAAATTCGACATTCATCAGAAGGCTTCTCTACCGAAACACGCCGGATACGGTCACCCTCAGCTTGACTCTCAGCTTGCGCTTTCCGCAATACTCAGGCGGCTGAATATGCTTTATACCGTCGTCCCGTCTGACAAGCTTGCCTCTTTGAAAGGGAAAAAAATTGCTTTTCTTACCAACGCTTCGATCCTTCGTAAAGCCGAGATCTGCGCAATATCAGAATTCGTCCGCGAAGGAGGATGTCTGTATATTTCCGGAACTACCGATCCTGAACTGACGGCAAATCTCTTAGGCATGAACTTTGAGGGCTACACAAAATACAAGCATTCCTACCTTGCTCCGACCGAGATAGGAGAGGAATTATTCAGTCCGGTATTCAGCAAAAAATATCCTCTGGCTATTCACGGCAGACAGATGCTCGCATCTTTCAGTCCGGATGTTAAAATTCTTGCCACAATAACTCTTCCCTACACTGATCCGGAGGATCCTTCAATTTTTGCGTCAATTCATTCAAATCCTCCCGGAATACCAACCTCAAACCCGGCAATGGTATACGGCAATTACGGCAAAGGAAAGGTCGTATGGGTGGCTTCCTCGATTGAAACCATGAACTCCGACGCTTCCGAACAGGTTGTGATGTCTGCCATCAAAAAATTACACAAGCCGGAAATTCTTTCGACAAATGCACCCTGCTGCGTTGAATTCACTCTTTTTGATGACAAAGTAAACAGTCGTTTTATTTTACACGCAGTAAACGTCAGTGAAACAAGAGAAATACTACCTGTACACGATATTGAAGTCAGCCTTTGCCTGACACGTAAAATTAACAATGCTTATTTTATTCCTTCGTTGAAACCCGTAAAAGTTTCCGACAACGTTGGCAGTATTTCCTTCAAGATAGATAAACTGGAAATTGCCGAACATTTGGTGTTTGAATACTGAACACCATCCGGGATTTGACTAAAAGTTCATGTTTTTGATTCAACAGTGAATAATGCTTTACACTTAACCCGCAAACCGCATAAAGTTATTCGGGCTTCTGATTCAACTGATATTCCGATAAAAACCGTCAAATGCAGACTGCGCACTGTATCAAAAAAATTCCTTTTTTCGTCAATGATCTCACCCGAAATCGTGAAAAAATCTGAGCTCGGTTTTTACACCGGTAAATTCAGTTCCAACACAGCTTTTTTCAGTCCTCGTATTCCGTCAAAAGGTTATTTCACCGTGAATTTTCAATAGTCATGTTCCGCACTGATTGGCTGAATATAAGTTCCAGTAAACAAAAAAACATCGGAAAAAAGCTCCGATGTTTTTTTGCATGAAACGGAATTAAAAACGTTCAAAATTTGTCTGTTTCAAACCAATACTGTATGCCGACCAAATCAGGTATGGGCACAGGGAATTCACCGTGACCTTTTCCGAAAGCTTTTCATGGATAACGGCATTATACCGAAAAGTACACAGCTTTATTGACCTGAATGAAAACAGCTCTCTACTGAAAAGTGTATGACTTGATCGCCCCTCAGATGTACTTCTACACAGAAAGCATGTAACTTAATCGACGGTTACAGTTCCGTCCTCAGAAACCGTCACAGTCATATCATCCTTTACATAATCAAGAAAATCCTCACCCAGACTGTCAACTACCGGCATTTTGGTTTCGGTCCAGTTGGCGGCAAGAATTGCCCCTGATGCCGCAAGCGAATCTATCGGCTTTGAAAAAAGCATGCATGCCGGGGCTTTACCAAGTGCGCAGACCGTATAGAGCACCATTCCTCCCGTAGTTGAACCGATGGTTTCCGGCAGACATATCGCTTTGTTTATCATCGGCTTTTTATATATGTCGGGGTTGTTCTGGTCACCGCACTTCACCTGCTTGTCACCGAACATTATCGCCGACTGATAACTTGCCAGGGTGTTGAATCCGCCTCTTGAAACAAGTGCTTTCGCACTGACGGCACCCGGCGTTATCACTCTTCCCTTGAATACCTTCGACATCATTTCTTACCGCCTTTCGTTATTATTTCAAGAATTTCGCTGTCATCGTAGTATTTTGCGCTGGTGTAGGTGCGAAGCTTATTGGATGAAGTTATAACCGGCATCTTTTTTGAAAGCGGATTATTCATATACATAAGCGGACATATGTAGCTGAGAATCGCTCCGGTGGAAAGCAGTCTTTCCGCATAAGGAGTGTTTCTGAACTCTTTCAACACTGCCGGCGCTGTCGTAAGGACCGTAGGCACCTTCACCTTCCGACTTCCCGATTCTTTAAGACCGTTTTCTATTTTTTCGGTCCACCATATCAGCTGACTCATTGTCAGATGCGGACATCCTATGAAACACAGCTTCGGCTTTGCATCCTGTTTCTTCCATATGCACGGATAACTTTTCTTTACTCTCTCCAATTCCTTATCGTCTATTACATAAACTTCTGCGCCGTCTTTCACCAGTTCTTCACCGAAATCCTTGCACTCAGGTGTCAGATTTTCTATGTGGTACAGTCCGACTGAACCGTTTGAAGCCGTCGCCGCCCCGAAATCTTTGAGATATGCACAAACGTCATCTGTCAGCTCAGTGCCGAGAAATCTGTCAAGTCCTTTTATGTAGGGTACTCTCTCCATCGCTTTCATTCCGACCGCCGAACCCAAAAGCTGTGCAACCGGCATTTTTTCAGTTTTTACCTCAACTATCAGATCAGCCTTCCTGCCCTCGTCAGTAAGAAGACCGAACTCAGGTACTACCCCGGCTATCATGCCCATAAGTTCGATTATTCCGGAATTACGGTTACACCTTGCCCCGAGAACACTGTTTGCATAAACAACTGCGGAAGATTCAGCCCATGACAGTATATCACCCCTCTTCGGAACGTTGTTTACCTCCGGGAGATAACATGCGCAGCTGTATGCGTCATCTGACATTATTCCGAATTTTTTCAGCTGTTCCTCGTACCGTTCCTGCTGGCTGTACATGATCTTGAATACCAATTTTTGCAGAAAGTTTGCGGGCACCTCCGGATCCAACGGTCTCGGATCTGCCGAAAAGCCCTGAAAACTTTTCGCACCGGCCTCAAGCATTTTGTCGTAAAGCTCATAAACCGGTCTCATCACACCTATACCGAAGCTTATGACAGTATGCCCGTACTCAGACGTTACCGGAATCATTCTTTCCGCCCCGAATGCTTCGCCGTACATTATCAGGGTCTTCATGACTTTTGAAAGTGTTTCTCCTCTCTTACCGTCTAGAATCGCCTGCTGTTCATCATTCAATACCATTGTTACCTCTCCTTCTCTGTTTATTTCAAGCAAATTATAACACATTTCCGAACCACTGTCAACATCAGTCCGCATTTCCACTCCTCTGTTTTTTCCCTACCGATATTTTGTTTTTTACAGGCCGGGATTGAATTTACCGGTTAATTTGAACGGTATTTGGCACAAGCAACAAAAATTCATCATGAAATTCGTCACCGAACGCTCCGATTATTGTTGACTAAATCAGAAAAACGTGATATAATTTCTGTATACAATACCTTAGAAAGGAGATCGTTGTGAAGAAAAAAAATTTTTTGCTGATCCTTTTGTGCGTCTGCATAACCGCAACCTTTTTTGTTTCATGTACGCCGGCTGACGACGACAATGATGACGGATGGCATATAGTATACGACGATTCAACTCGTGAACTTGCAAAAGACTCCATCCCGGAAGACTTCGACATGGAAGGTCAGACAGTAGGAATTTTTTATGCGCAGCACATAGAAGATTACGCGATCGGCTATGAAGAGGAAGAGGATATAGTTTTTTCAAAAATTTACGAAAGAAACCAGTCCGTTCAGAAGCGCCTTAACTGTAAGCTTGAATTCATTCCTTCCGGAACCACCGAGTGGAATGATGTCCCAGACGTTCTAAAACAGGGAATAATGGCGAACGACGGCAGCTTCGAAGTGGTTTTCACCACCAACAACACCGTTACCCAGGAAAAACTGTTCAACTACTTCCAGGATGTCAATAATTCCGAGTATATTGACCTGTATGAGAGGTGGTGGTATTATGACGCCATCGAAGAAACCTCGGTTGACGGGTACGGCATGAGACTGCTGTACGGCGACATTTCGATTGCCACGCTCGGAAATGCAGGGGCGATTTACTACAACAAGGACCTTTACGAACAGTACCTTTCCAACGGTCAGGGAAATGAGTATCTCTATCAGGTCGTTCTTGACGGTAAATGGACTCTTGAATATTTTAAGGAACTTGCAAAACGTTCCCATATCGAGCTCGGACCGGACGGTAATGACGGAGATATATTTGCTTTCATGATGATCAGATTCGGCGAACCGTTGCATTATTTCCCGGTTTCATGCGATGTCGAGTATTATACGCGAGACGACAGAGGAATGCCGATTATCGAATATGACCGTGATAAGGCCGTAAAAGTGTTGGAATTGCTTTACAATATGCTGTACGTTGATAATTCGGCTTTTCTTGTGTTCCCGGGTATGGCCGGACAGGAGATAAATTACCCGAATTATTTTGAAAACGGACGGCTCATTTTCAATTTAGGTACCCTGTCTAATGTTCTGTCCGACAGTATGCGTGAAATGCAGAGTGATTACGGTATTCTCCCGTATCCTAAATATGATGAGTTTCAGCAAGAATACATCAGCTTTATGGCAAACGGCACCGTTCTGACCGGAATTCCGGTTTCAGTAAAAGAAGACAGGGCAAACGGAACAGTCTCGGCTGTCGTTGAGGCACTTGCCTCGGAATCTTACCGTCATGTTGCCGTTGCTTTCTATGAGACAGCTTTGAAAGGCGCGTATTCCCGTGACGATACTGCATCGCAGATGATGGATATTATTACCGGAAATCATGATACAGTCAGCTCTGTACTTACCAAAAATTTTGTATACGAATACAGTACCTCTCTCAGTGGTATCGGAACGGTAATCAATAGTCTTTTACAAAATAAGTCAGTCAATTTCGCTTCATATTATGAAGAAAGGATAGATGCTGCAAACGTAGCCATGGGTGAACTGTGGAAAGATTACATCAATAACGTGATCTGAGCATATTTAATTTTTTTAAAGACAGCGTCACCGCCGATTTTAATCGGCGGTGACGCTGTTTTACAATTGATTCCCTACTTAAAAATTTAACGCTTCAAGCAATTCGTTTTAAATGATGAACGTTTGAATATATTGAAATTGATTTGAATTGACCTCAATTCATTCTGCTCTACACGGTGTGTCTTTAAGAGAAATCAAACCTGTTTTTCAGTTTTCGGCATAATGACTATATGAACAAATTTTAACCTGACCGCCTTCACGGAAGTAAAAGACGGAAATTCAATATAGAAACGTGTGCCTGAATACTGAAATAAACTTGATCTTAACGTGCATGTGATTATGACGCCGCGGTAAAGAAGGCAGACGAGACGTTAATCAAATCAAAGGGATTTTTTTCAGAAACGAGCGGTATGGTGTTTATTTTCATCAGCTGTTACTGAAAAAGCAATCACTTTGTTTTTTTCAAAACACCGTGTCTTGAAACAATAGCTGAAAGCCTTGCAGACAAAGCATAGGCTATCAGGCATGAAACTATATCTTTGGGAATAAACGGAAGTGTTGCAGTAAGAAATGCGTTTACTATGCCCGAACCTGTCAGAGCGGAAAATTGTATAATTCCGCACATATGGCAAACTGCAAGACCTGCGATGCCGAGCAAAACTGACACTGTTTTTCCGTATTTCCGGAAAACGAAAAACTCACTGCAACCGCAAAGTACCGCAAGAAATATAAATCCGGTAATGTACCCTCCCGTAACTCCGAATAATACAGATAATCCACCCTTGAAACCGCTGAAAACAGGCATTCCTATCACTCCCAAAACCACATAACAAAGGATAGACGCCAGACCGAATTTCAGACCGAGAAAATATCCGCATAAACAAATCGCAAATGTTTGCAAAGTTACCGGTACACCGAAAGGCATAGGAACTGATATTTGCGACATTACCACTGTCAATGCGGTCATCAGACCGCAAAATGTAATCTTTGTTATTTTTGAATTTTTCATATTTTCAGCCTGACCTCCCCGCTGTGCAATGTTTCTCTATTTCCGTTTTCATTTAATATTGACAATGAAAAATCATCTTCAAGTCCGATCACTTCGGCCTCATAAGTTAAATCGGTTCTGACGACCGTCACTTTTTGTCCCATTATAAAAAGACGGCTTATATATTCTTCTTTCAGTATTTTTTCAGTTTCTTCTCCGAAATGCTCGTAATAAAAAACCAGATTATTAAGAATTCCCGCAGTCAGCTTATTTTTAACCCTGCAAATATCCTTCGGTAAATGATTCTTTTCAAATATTCCGCCTGCTATGGTTTCAAGTCCGGTACCGTCAAATCCCGAAATCAAATCAACACCTATTCCGACAATTATATAGTCATAACCACCCTGATCCGGCGAAATAGAGCCTTCTGTAAGAATTCCGCAAACTTTCTTACCGTTTAAAAAAATGTCATTTACCCATTTTATACCCGCTTTCAATCCGGTCGTCGCTTCAATCGTTTTTGCAACCGAAACCGCCGCCGCTGCCGTTATGTTCACAAGTTCCGCAGGTTTTATAATCTTTTTTGACCTTTCAGGAGTAAAAAGCACGCTCATATAGATACCGCCCAAAGGGGATATGAATTTCCTGTTCATTCTTCCCCTGCCGGCAGTCTGCTGTTCCGCAAGCGCCACGCTGAACTCCGGCGCACCCGCTTTGAACTCAGTCTTCATGAAATTGTTGGTTGAATCCACCGACTGCATAAGATAAACTTTGTATTTTCCCGGGGAATCAAGATACTTTTTAAGTAGACCTTCACAATAAACCGGCAAACTTTTTACTATCCTATACCCTTTTTCTCCGTTGTGCTCCCATTCAAACCCGGATCGGCTGAGTTCTCTTTCTATTCCGGCTTCCGAAAAACCGATCAACATTTTTTCAGGTACGAAGCTTCCGTTTTTTTCTTCAAGCACTGATATTACGCTTTCTGACATTTTTGGTTTCCTTCCCGTGTTGCGCTTTCACAAACATTCAGTAAAATACGTAAGTATTGGGTTTATCAGATATCTTTCCCGATTACTGCAAGGTAGAATCCGTCTGTATTTCCTTCAAACGGAAGAAAAGTTTTTTCTTTAAGCAATCTGCATTCCTTATGCTCGCATAAAAAATTCCTTACTGTAAACTCATTTTCCGATTTTAACAACGTGCAGGTTGAATAAAGGAGCTTTCCTCCTTTTTTCAGATACCGCGAACAGTTGGCGAGAATGGAATTCTGTAACGCCGGCAGCTTTTCGGTTTCTTCTCTGTTCTTGTATCTCAAATCAGGCTTTTTACCGATAATACCGACTCCGGAACAAGGTACGTCGCATATGACCTTGTCAAATTTCTCTTCCAAATGAGAATTGAAAACCGTCGCGTCAATGCATTCAGTTTTTATTATACCTATTCCCAGTCTTTCAGCCCCGCTTTCAATAAGTGATATTTTGCTGTCGTGAAGATCGCAACTCAAAATACTCCCTTTATTTTTCATCAGTATCGCCGCCGCAAAGCTTTTGCCTCCGGGACAAGCACAGGCGTCAAGCAGACAATCATCTGCACCGGGCATCAATGCTTTAACCGCCTCGTAAGATGAGTCGTCCTGAACATAAAAAAGACCGTCCCTATATCCCGGAATATCCGTAACGCTTCCAGGATCAGATATCACTATGCCGTTATCGCATATAGCAGACTTTTCCGCTTTGTAACCGGCAGTCCTCAAATCACCGGAAAAACTGTCCATATCGGTTTTCAGAGTGTTGACTTTAAGAGACAGGTATTGTTTTGCAAAAAATGAATCAAGTATCTTTTCAGCAGTTGATTCACCGTAGTCATTTAGCAGCTCTGCGCATATATGTTCCCGAACAGAATACAAAACCGACAATCTGCTTGCAACGGAAGCAAATGACTCAGAGAAAAACACCTCGTCTCTTTTTTCATGTTCCTCGACACGTCTTGAACATTCCCTGAGAACGGCGTTGATCATTGAAACCGCTCCGCGGTTCACAAGCGTCCGGGCAAGCCTTACGGTCTCCCCGACCGCCGCGTAATCCGGTACAGAATCCATATAAATTAACTGATACAGTCCCATTTTCAGCAATATTTGTACATTTATCTGCAATTTTCCAAAAGGTCTGCCGCTCAGTTTCTCGGCTATATATTCAAGAGTTATTCCTCTTTCCGTTACTCCGTAAAGCAATGCAACATAAAAACCTTTGTCCCTTCCGGTAAGCTTCTGCTTTTTTACTGTACTGTCGGCTTCGAGATTGGTATATTTCTTTCCGTCGTTGCACGAACGAAGAGAAGCAAAAACCAGTTTTCTTACGTTATCCATTAGATTATCCCTCATCCATTAGATTATCCCTCAGTTGTTATTCATATGAAGGTTGTAATACGTCTGCCTGTATTCAGTCGGAGAGATTCCCTCGTGGTACTTAAAATACTTCAAAAAATACTTGTAATCCGAGAATCCGTATTTTTCGGCTATTTCTTTCAGAGTTATTCCGCCGCTCATTAGATCCTGCTTTATCTTCTGCATTTTCATTCTGTCTATGTAATTTTTAAGTCCCGGCGGGTAACTCTGCCTGAAAATTCTGTTGAGATAGTCCTCGTTATAGTTGAATCTGGCTGCAACATCAGCTACTTTTATAGGCAAATCGCTGTTTATTCTGACCCATTCTTTGACCATGGAAAATATCCTTTGTCCGGCGCTCTGACTCTTTCTGTATTCAACAATAAGTTCCGTCAGCACTACTTTAAGCAACCATTCGCAGCATTCTCTCGGATACCCGTCTGTCATAGCGTAATGAAGCAGTTGTCTGATAAGAACTTCCGACTGAACCGGACTTTCCGGTCTGAAAAAAACCGGCGGCAGCTCGTCACTATCATCGCAGGTAAAATGTATCCAATAAAATGATACTTCCTCATTCACCGTTTCAGCTCCGAAATGCCTTATTCCGCTCAGCAGAAAAAGCACGTCGCCTGCCGTCACAAAATACTCCGTTTCTCCCTGGGTTATTCCGAATGAGCCTTTCGTAACAAGTATAAGCTCGTTTGAATCGATTACCCTGTCCGGGTGTTTCCACTCTCCACGGGAAACAAATTTTCCGCCGTGTATATACCTCAGATTTTCGTACATAGTCGGATTTTTGCTCCTAAAATACACTTTTGTATGTTGAAAAAAGATCGGATAATTGCTATAATTCTACCATAAGTCACGGTAAAAATCAAGTATTTCATTATATAAAGCTAAAAAGCTTGATTTTTTAGTTTTACATGAATCCCCGTGCCGACTCCACGGATTGTCGTACACAGTAACTTGTCGATCAGATTGATGTCCGCGCTATAAAGTAACTGCTGATCCTATAATGTTCCCGGAACAGACAGTTTTTGCATAAGTCTGTCTAACGGTTAAGATATTACTGCGGCAGATAAGAAATCTCATAGCGATTTTAAAATCAAAATCATTACAACCGCAATGAACAAATTGTACCTTAGGAACGGAAAGACAAAACTGAATTTATTTCAGAAACCAAACGGAAACAAATTCTCATCACGAAAGGAGTAAATTATGAAATTTGTTGATTATTCCAAAACCGTTATCGATTCCGGAATCTGGAAGAAAAAACAGGATATGATCCGCACAACTACGATATATTCGGTTTACGACAGATTCAAAGAAACCGGCAGATTCGACGCATTCAAATGCGATTGGAAGGAAGGTATGCCGTTCAAGCCGCACATTTTCTGGGATTCAGACGTTGCAAAATGGATAGAGAGCGTTGCTTATCTGACAAAGAAAAAGAGAGATAAAAACCTTGAAACAATAGTCGACAAAACAGTCAGTCTGATAGAAAAAAATCAAAGTCCTGACGGTTACTTCAATATTTATTTCACAGTTGTGCAGCCTGACAAAAGATTCACCTACCGCAGTCATCATGAACTGTATTGCGCGGGACATCTTATAGAGGCCGCGGTCGCCTATTACAGCGCAACCGGTAAAAGAAAATTCCTTGATTTGATGTGCAGATACGTCGATTATATCGAAAAACGATTTGTCAAAGAAAAAGATACCGCTTTTACAGCACCCGGACATGAGGAAATAGAGCTGGCACTGGTAAAACTCTACGAGTGCACCGGTGAAAAAAAATATCTTGACCTCTCAAAACACTTTGTAGACATAAGAGGTACGGAAAATGATATCGGCAGACAGCTTTACGACCAGTCACATATTCCCGTAAGGGAACAGACGACCGCAGAAGGACATGCCGTCAGAGCAGTTTATCTTTACTGTGCCATGGCAGATGTCGCACTTTATACGAACGATAAAGAACTGAAAGACGCATGCGTCAGACTTTTCTCGAATATTGTGAACAAAAGAATGTATATTACCGGCGGTATCGGGTCTTCTTCCGTCGGAGAGGCTTTTACGGTAGATTACGACCTTCCTAACCTTATCTGCTATACTGAAACCTGCGCCTCCATCGGACTTGCGCTTTTCGCTATGAGAATGCTCAGACTTGATAATTCGTCTGTTTATTCTGACATAATCGAAAAGATCATTTACAACGGTTTTCTGTCATCCGTTTCGCTTGACGGGAAGTCATTCTTCTATGAAAATCCCTGCGAAATAATTCCTTACCTTCATTACAGAGATGTCTCTTTTGCCGACAGTAACAGACGTCTGTATATGCCGAAGACGCAACGGTCCGAGGTTTTTGACTGTTCCTGCTGTCCTCCGAACATCACAAGATTTATCTCGTCTATCGCAAATCTTATCTATACGGCGGATGAAAACACTCTTTATGTACATCAGTTTATGCAGAGCAAAACCGAACTTGTAATCGGCGGAAAAAACATTACAGTACGTCAGCTGACAAAATATCCCGAAGACGGTAAGGTAAAAATAAAGGTTACGGGAGGAAATATAAGGCTCGCAGTAAGAATTCCGGGCTGGTATGAAGGGAATGATTATGCCGCCGAAAAAGGATACGCCTACTTTGATGTCGCTGACGGAGAAACACTTGATTTCAATTTCAGAATGAAAGTAAAATTCGTGGAGGCAAGACCGGAAGCCCTGTTTGACTGCGGAAGATATGCTGTTGCACGCGGACCGGTTATATTCTGCTCGGAATCCGTCGATAACGGTCCCGATCTGAGGGATATAAGACTTGACTGCCGTTCTGCATTCAAATACGGTAAAAATGAAGCGCTCGGAGTTCCTGAACTTTCAGTCAAAGCATATCGCAGAACAGTATCCGCAGAAACGCCTCTCTACCATGAAAAAAGCGACCGGCTCACTTCCTTTACAGCCAGACTGATCCCTTATTACGCTTTTGCGAACAGAGGCGAATCCGAAATGCTGATCTGGCATCTTCTGAAATAACAGTTTTTTTCCACCGATAAAACCACCGATAAAAAACCGTACAACAACGCGTTTGCGCTGAGTACGGTTTTTATTTCTTTCTTGATTGACGCTCTCAAAAATCGAACCGTTGCAATATCGCTTTAAAGCACCTGCTGCCAAACACTTGAACTGTGAGTAGCCTGACAGCCGACCGTAGACTATCTTAACATATTCTCTATTGCTATCCCGTAGCCGCACTTTGGATCGTTTACTGTGACATGAGTCACCGCTCCGATCAATTTACCGTTCTGGATTATCGGACTTCCGCTCATTCCCTGTACTATTCCGCCCGTTATTGCGAGCAGTTTTGCGTCAGTTACCTCAATGGAAAAATTCTTCCCACCTGAAATATTTTTATTTATTCTGGTGATTTTTACGGTATATTCTCCGACTTCACCTGTAACACTGCACCGAATAGTTGCCTCCCCG
>CALWJW010000011.1 GCA_944381095.1 uncultured Clostridia bacterium
CTACTCAATGTACCAATCTGGTATTTGATTTCATATTATTTTCTAGTTTATCATAACTGCTTTTACGCAGATAAGATCTCAGTTCTTCTATACCCTTTCCGCTCACCGAGTCTATAAGAAAGACCTTTTTGCATCCGGAGAGTTTCAGCCAGCTTTCCGCTCTCGACGGACTGCATCTGTCTGTTTTTGTCACTATACCGATCACTTCCCGGTTTATCATGCTGGCACAGTTCGGCGGAAAGAGTGAATAATCGTCATCAGCCGAAATAAGCATAGCCACTACCTCGGCTTCGTAGGAGTAAATTGCCAGCGCCGCACCGAGCCCGTGCACCTCGGCGTACTCACCCGGAGAATCAATCAGCCAATCACCGTATTCCATACTCTGTGTCTTGACATACACGGGTTTTTCGCCTCTCAGCACCTGTTTGAGCGTCGTTTTTCCTACGCCGTGTCTTCCGACAAGCAGCGTTTTTTTCATTATGTTTTTGTCAGATTGCATACGGTAAATCCCAATGTTTTTTCGCAGTATTCCATTACGGCTTTCAGCGATGCCTCAACTTCCGAATAAGTACCTGTGAGTATCACCGTTCCGCTGAATCTGTCCACAAAACCAAGCTGTGCGCCGGATGACTTTATTGCTATATCTCCGGCTATTATAGCAGTCTCCGCCGGACTCATCGTCAGAAGTCCTATCGCGGATTTTGTGTATTCCACTGCCGGGTCAAGCCCGAGTTTTTTGTAAAGAACCGCATCCGGGTTTGCTATTATGTGAGCAAGCGTTATCTGCTTTCCCGGCACAAGCTCCTGTATTATTCTCTGTTTTTCCGAATTATCGGTAAGCATTTTATCACCCGCCTATCTGCCCTTTCAGACCTGTTGAATTCACAACACTCAGCAGTTCTTCCATTTTCAGCTTATCCGGAACTGCTATATTTTTCATTGTATATTCCCTGCCGAGCCCTGCATATTTATCCGAGCCGATCCTGTGATAAGGCAGCAGATGCAATTCCTTTACCGTACCGAGAGAATACGCAAACTCCGCTATTTCCCGAATTTCTTTCAGTGTATCGTTAAAGGTCGGGATCACCGGGGTTCTTACGATAAGTTTTTTTGCTTTTTTTGCAATAAACAAGGCGTTTTCTTTAATTACGGTGCTATCCTGCCCGGTGAACTGCCTGTGCTTTTCTCCGTCTATGTGTTTTATATCAAGCAGTACCGTATCAATATGCGGCAGAAGTTCTTCAAATACCTCTTTCCTGGTGAAACCGCACGTTTCAACAGCCGTGTTTATTCCCCGATTACGGGCTTCACGGAGAAGTGATCCGGAAAATTCCGGCTGCACCGTGAATTCACCGCCCGAAAGCGTCATTCCGCCGCCGGATCTCAGATAGTAGACTCTGTCCTTTTCGACTTCCTCCATAACTTCTCCGACGGTCACATCCCTGCCGACGGTTTCCGCTTTACCCGCGGTTACCATCGTTTCTTTTTCGTATTTCTGCGATTCCGGGTTACAGCACCAGCGGCACCTCAGCGGACATCCTTTGAGGAACACTATCGTCCGTATGCCCGGTCCGTCATGTATCGAATATCTTTGAATATTGAATATCCGTCCCTGCACCGAAAGTATATTTTCTTCCATGCGGTATATATTTCCTTTCCGCCTGTGTTTCTGTTTCCGCCGTTCGTGAAATTCAGGTTATCCGTCGCCGAAATATCTTTTCCAAAAGTCCTGACTTCCGGTCAAACTCAGAAATGGTTAAGTGCGACCATCATTTACGGACTGCACTTTGCAAAGACCGCCCTCAGACCGGCAAATAGCAAACTTTCCGGTTTCAAAAGCTCTGCTGTTCCGTCCTGTTGATAATATCCTCCTGCAAGCCTTTTGAAAGAGTCGTGAACAGAGCAGAATATCCGGCAACCCTCACCACAAGCGACCGGTAATTTTCCGGATGCTTCTGTGCGTCACGAAGCGTCTCGCGGCTTACTACATTGAACTGCATATGGCTTCCTTTTCTGTCAAAATAGCCGCGAATCAATGCGACAAAGCTTTCAAGTCCGCTCCGTCCTCTGAGTGCCGACGGATGAAATTTCATATTGAAGAGCGTGCCGTTTGACGCTATGAAATGATCAAGTGCCGAGACGGAATTCGCTGCTGCCGTCGGTCCTTTTTTGTCTCTTCCCGCCGCCGGGGATACGCCGTCGGCTATCGGTGTGAAAGCAAGTCTTCCGTCCGGAGTCGCTCCGGTATGCTCGCCGAGCGGGACATTTGCCGAAACCGGGTAAAGTCCTGCCTGGAAGGTGCCGCCCCTCGGATTTTTGTATTTTTCAAGCGGCTTTGTGTAGGTATATGCCATCTCACGGGCAAAAGTATCAACTTCTTCGGAGTCATTACCGTATTTGTCAAGACTTTCTATATCGGACAGCAGTTTTTCATATCCCGCCTTTTCCGATTCACTGCACTTGTTGGTCCTTATCTCCCGGTAAACGGCTTTTACAAGTTCCTCGGTGATTTCCGTTCCGTTTTCCGCCAACGCTTTTACTACCTTTGCCGTCAGCTTTTCCGACATTTTTTCGTCAGTCGGTTTTCCGAAATTATCTTCAAGCGCTTTTCTGAAATAATCAAGCGTATATTTCTTTTCCTCGAAAACGAGTTTTTTTATCGCATAGAGACCGTCAGCGATATTGGCGATACCGAATCCCTGCGGTCCGGTAAAGTTATATACCGCTCCGCCCTGCTGCACGCTTTTTCCGCGCGCTATGCAATCGTCGACCATTGACGACTGAAACGGAAGCGGGCACCTTTCGGCGTGCGCTCTGTCTATGGCATTATCGGCATTGACAAGCAGTTCGATGAAATAATTCATCTGCTCCCTGTAAGCACCGAGAAATTCTTCAAACGTACTCATCTTTGTCACGGGTGCTGTTCTTTTTCCGATCAGCTGGCCTTTGTCGTACCCCTCAGAGAACACCATTTCAAGAGGTCTGAGCATATTGAAAAACGCCGCGTCATGCCAGCCGTCAGTTTTTGCCGCTTTCTGCGGTTCGACGCAACCGATTATATTGTAGTCCCTTGCGTCTTCAAGAGTAAGCCCCCTGTTCTGCAATGCCGGAATAATAACTTCGTCGTTGTAATACGCCGGAAGTCCTATTCCCGTTGCAGTGAGTTCCGCTGCGCGAAGCAGAAATTCATGCGGACTTCCGTTCCACACTCTTACCGAGAATGACGGCTGCGGCAGAAAGACGTGTTCCGTTGCCGTAATACACATAAACGACAGATCATTTGTAGCGTCTCTTCCGTACTTATCCTGCCCTCCGGCGATAAGATTCTGGAACAGGCTGTATCCGGCAAATCCCTCTGCTGATTCTGCATCCCTGCACTTGTTGAGATCATTCAGTTTGACCCAGATACAGTCGATAAGTTCCTGGGCTTTTTCGTACGTTATTTTTCCGTCATCGAGATCCTTTTTCAGATACGGATACATATACTGATCGAATCTTCCCGGGGATATTGAGTGTCCGCTTGATTCCGTCTGCAACAGCATCTGCACAAACCAGAAAGACTGACAAGCCTCATAAAACGAGCAAGCTCCGCTTTCAGGGACTCTCGAACATATCCGTGCTATTTCCCTGAGTTCACGACTGCGTTCCGGATCGGATTCCCTTCCTGCCATTTCAGCCGCCAAAGCCGAGTATCTCTTTGCGTAATCACAGGCTGCTTTGCATGAGGTGATCACCGCTGTCAGAAAATGGTACTTTTCACCGTAATCCGGATCCCCCTGCTTTATGTCATCAAGCCTTGCCTGCGCTTCCGCTATTATTCCGGCGTATCCGACGGCAAGAACTTTCGGGTAATCCACAGTCACGTGTCCGACCCCGTTGTAATAATAATTTCCCGGAGTAAATACCGAATGCTCAAACGCTGTTCTGGCATCATGAGACATATAGGAGTCCGCAAGCTCTCTTGTCGTTTTTCCTTTCCAGTATTTGTAAACTTCACTCAGGATCGATTTCGTTTCTTCCGATATGTAAAACGGGTCGGCACTTCTTGACGCCACCGTATCAAACTCAGCTTCAAGCCACTCATATGAATATTCCGGAAAAACCTGACAGCTTCTCGGCGCTTTCGTGGCGCTTCCGACTATCAGTTCGTTTTCTCTTATCGTTATCGGAATGTTTTCAAGTATGTGCGCAAAAGCTTTTGCCCGGCGTGTTATGATCGGTTCTCCCTCAGTGCTTTTGTAAGACTCGGTGAGTAAAACCGCTCTGTCCGGTTCTATTTCCGGCATTTTTTCAAATAGCGCTTTAACAAGTTTCGGTATCCTGTCCGATTTGGCTATCTTTTCTGTTCTGAACTTCATTCCGGCTCACCTCAGTTTCGTATTAGAAATATTTATTCGATACTGTTCCGTTCCGGTACGGAACTGTATATGATCATTTACCGTATCTCATTCTATCACTTTTTTCTGGTTTTGTCAATAGTTTTTTCTTTGTTTTTTTTGAATTGTGTTGTTTTTTCTTTGATGCGACCGGATTTTCATGAATAACCTTATCAAATGATGATATTCTGACGTTCAAATGATAATTTAATCACAAAACAACATTTTTGCCATTTAGTACATAAAAGCTTTGATTCATTTGTAACTGGTAACGAAAATAAAGCCAAATGTCTGCAAATGTTGATTTTTGTTACATTTTGTGATAAAATGTTGGATATAATAAAAACACGTAAAGAAAGGACAGGCATATGTTGGCTCCAAGTAAAAATCTAAAATACCTGATCGCTCTCGTCTGCGTTGTCGCAGTATTGATCGCTGCCGGGGTGACTGTCGCCGTGTGGGGTGAATCAACTCATACAGTCGACTGTTCTGACTGCGAAGGTCTCGGTTATCAGCTGTGTGACTGCGGAGGTGGAGCGTGCGAAGCCTGCGACGGCAACCTTGTTATCAGCTGTGCCACCTGTAACGGAACGGGTTCCGTTACGGCTCCGAGCGATCTGTACGCAACATTCTGGTCGCTCATTCCACCAGTGATTGCAATCTTTCTTGCCCTTATCACGAAAGAAGTGTTTTCATCTCTTTTTATCGGCGTACTTGTCGGCGGACTGTTTTATGCCAATTTTCAGCCTGTCCACGCCTGGGATGCGATAGTTACCGACGGATTTATCGCTTCTGTGGCGGATTCATGGAACTCGGGAATATTTGTATTCCTTGTTATTCTCGGAATCCTTGTGGCTCTGATAAATATTTCCGGCGGTGCGTCTGCTTTCGGAAGGTGGGCGGTAAAAAATATCAAGACACGAACCGGTGCAATGCTTGCTACTTTTATTCTCGGCGTACTTATATTTGTTGACGATTATTTCAACTGTCTCACAGTCGGTTCTGTTATGACACCGATAACAGACAGCCACAAGGTTTCAAGAGCAAAGCTTTCCTACCTTATCGACGCCACCGCGGCTCCGGTATGTATGATAGCTCCGATTTCCTCATGGGCTGCCGCCGTTTCAAGTGTTGCCGCCGAGACAGACGGCGTTTATTCCGGAATCGAGCTTTTCTGTCTCGCCATACCTTATAATTTTTATTCGATTCTGACTTTCGTTTTTATCATCTGCATCATAGTTATGAATCTCGACTACGGTCCGATGAAGCTTTATGAACTGAACGCAATTGTAAACGGGGATGTGGGTGCGCTCGAAAGCCCGGATGAGAAAGATGTTTCCTCTGAAAAGAAAGGCATTGTATTTGATCTTCTTTTCCCGGTGGCGGTTCTCATCGTTCTTTGCGTCCTCGGTATGCTTTACGTGGGGGGACTCTTTTCCGGCGCTTCGTTTATAGACGCTTTCGCCGGCACCGATGCTTCGGTAGGACTTCCTTACGGTGCACTACTTGCGCTTATAATAACCATTATATACCTTATAGCCAGAAGATCGGTAACATTCAAACAGGCAATGGAATGCATTCCGAAAGGCTTCACTGCTATGGTCCCGGCGATTCTGATACTTACATTTGCTCTTACCCTGAAAGGCATTACAAGCGGTCTCGGCGCTGACGTGTTCGTCTCCGGAGTGATGGCTAACGCGGCGGAAGGTCTCCGCAGCCTGTTGCCGGCTATCATTTTCGTTGTCGCGTGCTTCCTTGCTTTTTCAACCGGAACTTCGTGGGGTACATTCGGTATACTTATTCCGATTGTCACCGGTATATTTGACCCTTCCTCCACTCTCTACATCATCGGAATTTCGGCTTGCCTTGCCGGTGCAGTATGCGGCGACCACTGTTCGCCTATATCCGACACAACGATCATGGCGAGCGCCGGAGCAAAATGCGACCATGTTACACACGTTTCCACTCAGCTTCCGTACGCTCTTACAGTCGCCTCTGTGTCTTTTGTTTCATATATCCTCGCAGGATTTATAAAAAATATTTTCATCGTTTTGCCGATTTCGGTAGCGCTTATGATCGCTGTCGTTATTCTCATAAGCAAACTTTTCAGATACCGGGAAAAAGTAAATTCCCGATAACAATCATAGTTTTCTAACTTTTGCGCAAAATTTTCTTAGATTTCGGAAAACAAACTGTTGACATTGCCATATCCATGTGATATAATAGCTTCGTATATATATAAAAGTTAAAAAGTATTTCAAAAGAAAGTGAGGAACTCCGCAAAGCGGGGAAAAGGAGTATGGCAGAAATTAAGTACGAAGTAGTCAAAGAGATCGGTGTGCTTTCCGAAACCGGAAACGGTTGGACAAAGGAAATCAATCTGGTCAGTTGGAACGACCGCAATGCGGTGTATGACATCCGCACCTGGTCGGAAGACAAGGAGCGCATGGGAAAAGGTATAACTCTCACCACCGACGAAGTAAAGGAACTCAAAAAGGTTTTAAATAGCCTTGATGTCTGAGCAACCGCCAGTTGTTTCTTTACATATTCCTTGTGCCGTCTTCTTTTTTTGGCGGCCATCGGTTTTACTCCCGGAAAAAAAACCGACTGCTGAATGCAGTCGGTTTTTTTCCGTTGATTTTACTAATACAGCCGGACAAACGGTGTATGCCTCCTACGAAAAGGAAACCCGCAGGACGCTACCTTCCGTGATTCAAACGTTAAAACGGAGCTTTTCCGCTCATCCTAACGAATTTATTTCTCCTCTTCTCCGTCTTCTTCGGACTCTTCTTCGCCGTACTCATATTCGTCGTCATCGTCGTCTGTATAATCATCGTATCCGTCAATGTCATACACATACTCTTCAAGATCCCCAAGGTCAGAGTCGATTTCCTCAATATAATCCCTGAGCTTTATATTCTCCTCGGTCAGCGCATTATTCGATGCAGCGAGCTCTTCGAGTACCGTAACGACTTCTTTCAGTATTTTGTTTTCAGGCTTGGTTGTATCGATTTCAAGACCTTCCATAAGTCCTTTGATGTACGCCACTTTTTCAGAAGTTTTCATTTTTCTGCTCCTTTCGAGGTGTGCTTACGCTCTTTCCAGGTATTCGCCGGTTCTTGTGTCTATTTTTATCTTTGTTCCGATATCAATGAAAAGCGGAACTTTTATCTGAGCGCCGGTTTCAAGTGTTGCGGGTTTTGTTGCGTTTGTTGCAGTGTCTCCCTTGAATCCGGGTTCTGTATCAACAACTTCAAGTTCGACAAACATCGGCGGTTCGACTGCAAAAACGTTGCCCTTGTAGGAAATGACTTTACAGATCATCTCTTCTTTTACAAACTTGAATCCGTCACCCAGAACGTCGGCGTTAAGAGGAAGTTGCTCGAATGTTTCAGGATCCATGAAATAATAAAGCTCGCCGTCACTGTAAAGATACTGCATATCTTTTCTTTCCACAAATGCCGTTTCAAATTTATCAGTCGGGTTAAACGTTCTTTCAACCACCGCTCCTGTGATAACATTCTTGCACTTTGTGCGCACGAAAGCTGCTCCCTTTCCGGGTTTTACATGTTGAAACTCGATTATCTGAAGAACGTTACCGTCCATTTCAAATGTTACACCGTTTCTGAAATCTCCTGCCGTTATTGCTCCTGCCATTTGAATATCCTCCGAATGAAATATTTCTTTTATCTTATGCTCTAATTCTACACTATTTATTCGTATTTTGCAATAGCTTTTTTATATTTTCGGCCTTTATTTTTATTTTTTTTACATTTTTTCGTTTTTGCTATTGAAAAAAAAAGCGACTTATTGTATAATATTTTTTGACATGCATTTCAAATAATACGAAAGGTAAGGTCTGAAAAATGCATAACAGTGAAAAAACAATGGATAAAATAGTAGCACTCTGCAAAACCCGCGGATTTATTTTCCCCGGATCGGAAATTTACGGAGGGCTGGCGAACAGCTGGGACTACGGTCCGCTCGGTGTAGAGTTCAAGAATAACGTAAAAAAAGCATGGTGGAAAAAGTTCGTATGGCAGTCAAAATACAATGTAGGTCTGGACAGCGCCATCATTATGAACCCGCAGACATGGGTCGCTTCCGGTCATGTCGGCGGATTTTCAGATCCGCTCATGGACTGCAAAAAATGCAAAATGCGTCACCGCGCCGATAAACTCATTGAGGATTACGCCTATAAAAACAATACTTCCGATAACCCCGCCGGCTGGACCTTTCAGCAGATGGCTGATTTCATTAAGGAAAAAGGCATAACCTGTCCTGGCTGCGGCAGTTCTGACTTTACGGAAATCAAAAAGTTCAATCTGATGTTCAAAACTTTTGTCGGAGTCACAGAGGATTCTTCTTCGACTGTCTATCTTCGTCCCGAAACCGCCCAGGGTATATTTGTCAATTTCCCGAATATTGCGAGAACTACCCGTAAAAAGCTGCCTTTCGGCGTCGCACAGATAGGAAAAAGCTTCAGAAATGAGATAACTCCCGGCAATTTTGTTTTCAGAACAAGAGAATTTGAGCAGATGGAGCTTGAGTTTTTCTGCAAACCGGATACCGACCTTGAATGGTTTGCTTACTGGAAAAACTACTGCAAGCAATTCCTTTTATCACTCGGCATGAAAGAGGAAAATCTGAAACTCAGAGACCACGATCCGGAAGAGCTCTCATTCTATTCAAAAGCCACGACCGACTTTGAATATCTTTTCCCATTCGGCTGGGGTGAGCTTTGGGGAATCGCAGACAGGACCGACTACGATCTTTCCCAACACGCTAAACACAGCGGAAAAGATCTGACTTATTTTGATCCCGATACAAACACACATTATATCCCCTACGTTATCGAGCCTTCTCTTGGGGCTGACCGTGTGGCACTCGCTTTCCTTATTGAAGCTTATGACGAGGAAGTTATTGATGCCGAAAAGAACGACACCCGTGTTGTTCTCCATCTGCATCCCGCACTGGCTCCGTTCAAGGCGGCTGTTTTGCCTCTCTCCAAAAAGCTTTCGGAAGGCGCAGAAAAAATTTACTCTGAGCTTTCAGGATATTTCAGCGTGGACTACGACGAAAGCGGCTCGATAGGCAAGCGTTACCGCAGGCAGGACGAAATCGGCACTCCTTTCTGCATAACATATGACTTTGATTCGGAAAACGACGGCTGCGTTACTGTCCGTGACAGAGACTCCATGCAGCAGGTAAGACTTCCCGTTTCCGAACTCAGAAAATACATTGAAGATAGAATGGAATTCTGAGTAACTTGTCAGGCGGATTTTGGTCTTATGTATTCAGTAAACCGCTGATATGTCCGTCTGGAAACACCTGACGTAGAGCTTAAACATTTTTAAACATATCAAAAACCGGTGAGACGCTTAACGCTTCACCGGTTTTTATTTTTACGTAATCACTTCTTTTTGGCATTGACTATTTCCCTGATATTATCGACCTGTTCGTCGGTAATATAGACCGAACCTCCGGAGTATCTTGCTCCGTAATACAGATCAAATATCTCGTTTTCCTGCTGCTCCTCTTCCAGTTTAAGGTCAGTTCTCACTTCGTTCGGCGTATAGATAGCTCTGTACTTATACCCCTTTTTCACAAGTTTCAGAATATATTCAAGGTACAGAAAGCGTATTTTTTCAGCGTTTTCAGTCAAATCTTTCCATTTTGACTTGCTTTTTATCATGTGACGTTTACGGCGTTTCTCCTCGTCTTCCTCGCCGAAAATAAAGGTCTTTTCATCTTTTCCGCGTTTATATCTGTCGAAATTTATACCAAATACGGAAAATATTTTTTTGGAAATACTGGCAAGTCTTGACGCAGCCTTCCTTGCAAGAAACAGAAGTTTGTCAAAAACAAGCCTGCGCATCGCTTTCGGTATCAGCTTTTTCAGGGAAATTACCGTTATCACAGCCAGCACAACGCTGATTATATAAGAAAACTGCTGGATATATCTTACATACTCGTACTGATTGGCATAGTAAGTCAGCCATGCGGATATCTCAAACATTGCCAGCGTTGCGGACAGCTTTGCGAAAAATCCGGCCACTTCCCTTTTATCTACGACGTATCTCAATCCCTTATTTCTCCTAACATTATTACAGTTACATTGTTGCCGAACTTATGAAACTTGTCGACTACCGTATCAAGACTCTCATTCATGTATGATGTCAGTAAAAATATTTCCGAATCGCACAGCCCGCCGAGTATATCATTCTGCAAAAGCGCCGCAAATGATATTCCCTCGCTGAGACTTACCAGCGACATCTGACAAAGTATCTCTTCGTAGTTGAGCACTCCCTGAGTTACCGGGAACTTTATAGACTTTTCGCCCGACATCATGGAACAGTTCGCGGCAAACCCCGCCCTGTATCCGAATGTGAAAGCTTCCCTCAGCAGCGCCGCCGAATAGGATAACCCTTTTTCCATATATTTTTCGTACATCTTGTCGGAAAGAGAATTGTTGGTAGGCGGCTGAAAGTTCAGGTAGACCATAAAATTCCTGTTTGAGCAGAAATCACGGTTGTTCACCCTTATTCCGTCGTAACTCAGCCTTCCGCTTCTCGCTGTCGACTTGAAGTTGATGCTGTTGAAAGGATCTCCGAATCTGTACTCCCTTATACCGCTGACCGAAAAAGGGTCTTTTATCAGCCACTGCTTTGAAAACGAGTCTCCCTGCATTGAACTTGACGGCACCGGAAGGTCGTCTATTCCTATCAGTTTCGGGTATATATATACCGAAGCCGGTGCGGACAGCCTCTTCTGACGGTTTCTTCCGTACCAGAACGTCACGTTGTCAAGCTGATAAAAACCCCGCTTTTTAAGCTTAATGGTATGTTTTCTTCTGATCTGCATATACGGCAGAATTATATAGAATCTGCTTTTTGCATACTGCATTGTCTTATCCCTTGACGTCACGTAGTTGTCATATTGAAGCTCATTGAATATGTAATATTCGATATCTATGAAAAAGAACGGCAGAAAACTTCTGTTGGCAATCGTCTCTATCAGGTATATCTCATCGCCTTCGTACGATCCTTTTTCCGAAAATTCACGCCTGTACGTTATCCTTGTTATCAGCTTGGCGCGAAGTATCAGATACACCACCGTAAGTACAGCTATCAGAACTGCTATGACGATAGCTATTACAAGCCCGCCCGGCATTCCGCTTTCTTTTCCGCCCGATGCAAGATATCTGTCAAACCTTATATAATCCATTCTGAACTATATACCTTTCTTCAATCGGTGTATTTCTGACTTTATTTTCTTGACCAGCCAAGCGAAGTTTCCGTCGGCACAGCCACCGTTTCCAGTATTTCGCTTATAACGTCCTGTGCCGCATTCACTTTGATCCTTGCGGAACTTGTCAGCATGATACGGTGAGTAAGAACGGGAAGCGCCGCTTTTTTGACGTCATCCGGTATCACATAGTCACGGTTTTCTATCGCTGCATATCCCTTTGCGACTTTCATAAGCGACTGGGCTCCGCGGGGGCTTACTCCGAGAATCACCGTCTCGAAATTTCTTGTTGCTTCAACGAGGGATACTATGTAGCTCATTATGTCTTTATGCACGAACACTTTCGGAAGCTGTTCCTGCGCATACCTTACCTCTTCGGCTTTGACAACCGGTTGAAGTTTGTCAAGCGGGCTTTCAAGGCTGAAACGTTCGAGTATGCTCACACCCTCCTCATGAGTCGGATATTTCATGCTCATCTTTATAAGGAATCTGTCAAGCTGAGCCTCCGGAAGCGGGAAAACACCCATATTTTCTATCGGGTTCTGCGTCGCGACTACCATGAAAGGATCGGCAAGCTTATACGTCTTTCCGTCGATGGTTGTCTGCTTTTCTTCCATGCATTCAAGAAGTCCGGACTGTGTTTTCGGGGTCGCTCTGTTGATCTCGTCCGCTATCAGTATGTTTGAGAAAACCGGTCCCGGAACAAATTCAAACTCGGATGTTTTCATATTGAAATAGTTTATACCGGTGATATCGGAGGGAAGCAGGTCCGGAGTAAACTGTATTCTTTTGCTTGTGCAGTCTATTGATGCCGCAAGCGATTTTACCAGCATCGTCTTTCCTGTTCCGGGAACGTCTTCCACAAGCACGTGTCCCCTGCAAAAAAGCGATATCAGCATCAGATCGATTACGTCGCTCTTACCGACTATTACCTTCTGGATATTGCCCTTGATCTTCTCATAAACCGGATAGATACTGTTTGCCATTTTTCTTACCAAGCCTTTCTTACTTTTATTGACTTTCTGAATATTTTTTCTGCTGCTGCCGAACTTTCCGCCATACTGCCGGAAATATATTTTCTTTACTGCGGCACATTAAATCCTGCCGTATCTTGTATAACGTCCCTTTCCGAGTGTTTCTTCGACACCGCTTATTTTCACGGTTGCCGTAGCTCCCTCAGGCACTTCAAACTCATATCTGACTGTTCCGTCAGATTCCACCGTCCAACCGGAAGTTACGGTACCATTTCTCGTGTCAAGTCTGCACCTGACAAATCCGAGCTTTGCGTCCGGTATCGGACTTATGTAAAAATGCTTGTATGCCGGCGATTTTTCGTCCGATCTGATACCCGCAACCGTCCTGTACATCCACTGCGCTACCGAACCGTAAGCATAGTGATTGAATGAGTTCATATCTGATGACCACATATCACCCTGCTCATTTACACCGTCCCAGTGCTCCCATATCGTCGTAGCGCCGCGGTTTACCGAATACAGCCATGACGGGAATTTTTCCTGAAGCAGAAGAGTGTAGGCTTTGTCGGCATGACCGGTTTCTGTCAGGGCATCAAGCAGATACGGTGTACCGACAAAACCGGTGCACAGTGTGTCTCCTGCCTCTTCAATCAGCTGTACAAGTCTTTCTGCAAAACGTTCTTTCTCATCCACAAGCCCGAAATGTATTGCAAGCACGTAAGCCGTCTGTGTATCACTGCTGAGTCTGTAACCCTCTCTTACGTATTCCTTTACGAACGCTTCTTTTATATCCCCGGCGAGCTTTCTGTAACCTGCCATATCGTACCCGAGGAGCTCACCCGTTTTTACGAGAATCCCGCATGACAGAAAATAATAAGCTGTGGCTATAAGGTCTTCGCCGGTCGATCCTTTATATGAGCCCGCCGGAGCGTCAAGTCCCAGCCAGTCTCCGAAATGAGGACTGTTCTTCCACAGATTGCCCTCGGATTTTCCGGTTATGTAGTCGACCCATTTCTTCATAGTCGGGTACATTTCAGTCAGGATATTTCTGTTTCCGAACGCAAGGTAGACTTCATACGGACAGACGGTAGCCGCGTCTCCCCATGCCGCCGAACCGAATTCGCTTCTGTCGTTTGTTCTGAACACATCGGGGACCACCCGCGGTATCTGACCGTTTTCTTTCTGTGCAAGTGCCAGATCATGAAGCCATTTGACAAAAAACTTTTCCGTGTCGTAATTAAGGCAGGCTGTCCGGCAGAACACCTCCGCGTCTCCTGTCCAGCCGAGTCTCTCGTCACGCTGAGGACAGTCTGTCGGCACGTCAAGAAAATTGCTTCTCTGCCCCCATATGACATTCTCAAACAGTTTGTTCACTTTCGGGTTTCCGCATTCGAACCAACCTGTTCTTTTCATATCGGAATGAACGACTATTGCCGTGAAATTTTCCTTTTCCGCCTTTTCGGGCCATCCTGACAGACGTATGTATCTGAACCCGTAGAAGGTGTACAGCGGTTTATAAGTTTGCCTTCCCTCTTTCATTATATACTCGGCTCTTGCTTCGGCACTGCGGTAATTTTCCGTGTAAAAATTTCCGTGCTTATCCAGAACTTCGGCGTGTTCGATCGTAACCTTGGTTCCGGCGTGACCCGTAACCGTGAATTCAACATATCCGGTCATATTCTGACCGAAATCTATCACCGTTTCGCCTTTCGGTGTTGTGATAATTTCTTTCGGATATATCCGTTCGGTCTCCCTTATGTACTCGCCTTCTGCCGGAACAAGCTTTTCTTTGCCGTATTCCGTCACAACCGCTTTTTCGCCGTACTCCGGGATTATTCTCGCATCTGTTCTTTCTCCGTCGTATATTCCGGAAAAAAGCACCCCTGACTTTGCCGCTTCCCATCCCGTATCTGTCTTTATCACTGTTTCGGTGCCGTCAGTGTATTGAACCGCAATTGCCGCCGCAAGCGAAGGAAAATCAGCATACGCACCTTTGTACACCCCGACGCTGCCTATTCTTGAAGCGTACCATCCGTGTCCGAGTCCGATTTCCACTGTGTTTTCACCTGATATGTAATCCGTCACGTCATACGTGAAATATTGCAGTCTTTTTTCGTATTCTGTCCATCCGGGAGTAAGCACCGCGTCTCCGACACGCTTTCCGTTAATCTTCGCCACGTAAATACCGAGAGCGGTTACCTGAAAAACGGCTTTCCTGACTTCTTTGTTTTTGTCTGTACTGAATACTTTTCTGAAAACCGGACAGTTTTTACCGGTATTTTCGCCGAGACTTATAAAATCTGCTTCTTTTATGTATTCTCTCATAGCTGATTCCTTTCGCATTTAATCTCATGTTGTTCAGATGACCGTTAAGTCATTATTCCGGTGGGCAAAACCGGTCCGACAGCTTTCCGAATTCATCTTTTCAAAACCATTATGCCTCAGCCGGCTGTTTTCAGTAGAACTGAGACGGCATTTACCGGAATTTCAGGCAGGATAAGACGGCACTGAACCGAAACACCGGTGCCTTATCCGCTCAGGACATGGACGGCGGCTGTTTTTCCATGAAGAAAGTAGCTTCCGTATCGGCAATTGAAAGTGCCACGGCAAGCGGGAACATTCCGAACGCTTTACCAACGTTTCTTTCATCCTCGCTCCCCGAAAAGCCCATATGATACCTTATGGCAAATGCCTCTTCACGCGTAAGCTTCATATAACCCGAAATCATATAAACGGATTTCTCACCGTGTCCGTAAGGAAGTGTATCGTCAATTTCGTACATCGGGACCTTCTGCCAAATCCCCGCCGAGTCCTTTACGTTGCGGAAACCGGTCTTGTAAATGTTGACCTTGCAAAGATCATGAAGCAAGGCGGCAATGGCTATACTCTCATCAGAATAAGAAAGCCCGTAAACATCCTTTACCCTGTTTCTGTCCAGATAATCTCTAAGACAATGGTAAACGTTAAGACTGTGTATCAGCAGTCCGCCTTCCGTTGAGAGATGGTATTTCGTACTGGCAGGTGCCGTAAAAAAATCGCTGTTTTCCGAAGACAGAAATTCGAGCAGTTGAGCTGCGCCTTCACGTCTTATCTCGGATGTGTATATTCTTCTGAACTCTTCCTGATAATCTTTGAGTTCCATACTTCTTCCTCCTGACTGTCAGCATTTCCGTTTTGTTGTGACTTTCGTGACTGCAAAACAAATTCTTTACAAAAATTAAAACTTTGACTGTTGAAAAACGTCTTTCACGGCAGTAAAATTATCGGAGTACATTGCGGTGACCGTCGGTATAACATCTGCGGCTACTGAAAAATCAGATAATTTCCGGAGGCAGAAATGAAAAATATAGTCCTAATCGGTATGCCGGGTGTCGGCAAAAGTACAATAGGGGTCATTCTGGCAAAGCTGCTGGGCTATTCTTTTATCGACACCGATCTTGTCATCCAGCATGAATGCGGTATGCTCCTGAAAGACATTATAGCGGACAAGGGAGTCGACGGCTTTATAGAAACCGAAAACTCGGTATGCTCCGGGATCCGGGCGGACAAGAGCGTCATTGCGACAGGCGGCAGCGTTATCTACGGAAGCGATGCAATGCGCCACCTGAAAAATATCGCCTCAGTCGTGTATCTTGAACAGGATTTCAAGGTTATCTCAGAACGGCTCAAAGACATAAAAAACCGCGGCGTCGTGCTGAGAGAAGGTCAGACGCTTTCCGATCTTTACAAGGAGCGCTCTCCCCTGTACCTTTCTTATGCGGACGTTGTGTGCAGACTTTCCGACGACGGCATTGAAGCCAATACCGCCACCGTTATCGAATGCCTTAAAAGCAAGGGAATCATTGCCTGACCTGTACTGTTAACGCTTTCGGCACACCTTTACCGAACCCAATCCTTTCGTTACCTTTTTATTATCAGACGCAAAAACCGGCTGTTACGCACCGCGTAACAGCCTTTTTTTAATAGAGTTTGGTATGCTCCTCATCAGAGCCGTCTATTTCCTCTGTCCTGTCCGGAGGCAGGATATCTTCACCGTCTGACTTGCCGCCGAGCATAAGGACAACTGCTATGACTATACCCGCAACGACAACTGCCGCCGCGACAATACCGCATATTATCATAGCTTTGCGGGAAAAATCAGGCTTTTTCTGACCTTTGCTTTTCTTTGATGCCTTTTTCGCGGCATTATTTGAATCTCCGGTTCCGGTTTCTGCATTCACTTCAACGTCATCTGACGCTTCGGTATCAGCGTTATTATTTCCCGCAAAAGAAGACTCTTCGGATTCAAAATTTTTATTCTCTTCCATTACTACCCCTGAACTCAGTGCAAACATCTTATTTTTTAGTTATAATAACATATTTAAGTTGTTTTGTCTATCGTTTTTGGGGTGTTTTTTACATTTAATTTACAACTTCGTCGGCTTGACAGATTTTCCTTTTTCTTTTTGTGCAAATTCATTATCCGTTCTGCCGTGCTTCAATTTCAGACAGAGCGACACACTCATTACCGAGATTATCAGGACGCCGAATGATCCGAGAAACACACCGCAGGAAACTGTCGCTCCGAATCCGAAAAAAAGTGACACAATGGCGTTGACCGCAGAAAAAATCAGCGAAAGTGACACCGGCTCCTTCAAAAATCCGAAAAGTATTGCCCCGAGTAACGCGAAAGCAACCCAGATTGCCATAAAAATAACCATAAACAAAGCCTCCTTGAACGCAAATCGTCTCAGTTTACAAAACCCGGTATCATTATTTACGTTTTCAGAAGGCTTTATTCAATTTTTCTTCACATTACTCCGGTAAATCCGGGAAGATCAAATATATTGTTGATTTTTATTTCTCCGTTGTCGTATACGAATATTTCAAACATCTGGGGCAAACTGCTCTCTCCGTCTATATCGTCTCTGAAAAGTCCGTCGTTGCGGTAAATTTTGTAGGACACAATGAAGTAATAATCGTCAAACTCTGCGTCATAATGCTCGGGATTGCTGTATCTGTATCTTATGATTTCGATATCGAATATTTTCTGCATCGGGAATTTTTCAGAATAACTGTCATTTTCCTCAAAATACTTATCCGTGAACATCCCGTTGAGTTTCTCAATCTCTGCTTTCCGTACCGCATCAAGATAACCGAAGACGAACAGAAGCCCTTTTCCGCCGGACGAATACGCTTCATCAGGGGAAATTTTCTGAAAAGAAGTGCCGCCGTCATCGCTGTAATTGACAGAATACGGAGAAAGCTGAAGATATTCTTCCGAAGACAGTATATCGGTTTCCCAGTCAGCCGGATAAAACTCAAGTTTTGTGTTCATACCGCTTTCTTCACTTTGCAGCCAATCGGACGGTATATATCCTCCGGTACTCAGAAACGAACTTCCCGAGAGACCTCTTACAGTAACAAGCATAATTACCGGAACAAGAACAACCAGCAGTATAACGGCGGCCTTTTGCCTTGCCGATAAACTTTTTTCCGGCTCACTTTCCGTTTCTGACGCGACCGATCTGATATTTTCCGCTTCGGCTGCTTCCTCCGGCTCGATCCGGATGTCAGTCAAATCAAAAAAACCGCTTTTTTTATTTTTTCCCCTCGACATGTTTTCTCCCCTCAGGTTCCGTTGATTTATTTCCATTTAACCCACAAACGCGATCCGGCTTTGCGTTTTTTATCGCACTTTGGCTTTTTCAGAGTTATTATAGCACTTTATGTCCCTCTGTTCAAGCACTATTTTTTTAAAATTGCTTGACAAACGGGTTAAAAAATATTATAATATCTTAGGTTATTTAAACTTGTGACGTTTTTTCGGCTTTATGTTAATCGCTGTCTTTTTATTTTCGAGAATTGCTGCTGAAACTTGAAAGCCGAGGATTTTCGATCTGCTGAATTTCCGGTTTACCTTATACTTGATATCCCGGTAACATTTTTCGGCGCGCATTTTACGGAGAAATTTAAATGAAACAAATCATCAACACCAACAAACCCGCAAAAATAAACAGTCTCAAAGAACTTGTTGAGATGAACGCCGCCGATTACGGCGACAAACCGCTGTACTATTATCGCAGAGACAAAGAAGTTCTGAGCTTCACTTACAATATGGTAAAGCAATCGGTAGACAGACTCGGTACCGCTTTCAGCGAACTCGGGATAATGGGCAAAAACATTGCAGTAATCGGCGACGCCGACCCCTACTATATGGTAACATATTTTGCCGCCGCAAACGGCGGGGGTGCGATAGTTCCGCTTGACAAGGAGCTTGATAACGGTACCATAGCTTCCTTTATGAACATCGCAGAGGTAAAGCTGATAGTTTACACCCGCTCCTTTAACGAAAGAATGCCGGAAATAGCCGGACTCTCAGATGCACTGTTTTTCGTTCCGATCGTTCCCGACCCTGATTTCATGCCGGACGATTCTTTCGTTGCCCTTGACACCCTGCTCGAAAAAGGCAAAGCCGCAATCGATAACGGAAACGATACTTTCACCTCTTTCGTACCGCAGAGTGACGCAGTCGCGTCAATGATATTCACATCCGGAACCACAGGTACCAGCAAATGCGTTATGCTTTCTCAGAAGAATCTCGCCTCATGCTGCAATGCCTGCGTAGACGCCACGAATTTTTTCCCGGAAAATACGTTTGTGTCTGTTCTGCCGATGAATCATTCCTATGAAGTGTCGACAGGTCACCTTGCGCTTTCAAGATACGGAGCCTGTACGTTCCTTAACGACAGCATTAAAAATGCTCTCAATAAGTTCGGTTATTTCAAACCTACCAGCCTTCTTCTGGTGCCTTTGTTTGTAGAAACGATACATAAGCGTATCTGGAAAGAGATTGACCGCAAAAGAATACGCAAAAAAGTAAACTTCGCCATCAGACTCAGCAACTTCCTGAGAAAAATTGGTATCGACAAGCGCCGCGTTTTCTTCAAGGATATTCTTGCCGCTTTCGGCGGTAACCTTGAAACCATTGTCTGCGGCGGCGCTCCGCTTTCAAAGCAGCTGATAATTGACTTTGAAGCCTTCGGCATAGATATCTACGAGGGATACGGTATAACGGAATGCTCTCCGCTCGTTTCCGTCAACCGCTACGGCAGAAAGAAATACGGCTCGGTAGGCACGGCAGTCCTTGATTGCAAGGTAAGAATCGACAAAACGCCTGACGAAGAAACCGGCGAGATCCTTGTAAAAGGCGATAACGTCATGCTCGGTTATTACAAAAATCCGGAGGCTGACAAAGACGCATTCACCGAAGACGGCTGGTTCAGGACAGGTGATATAGGCTACATCGACAGCGACGGATATATTTTCATAACCGGAAGAAAAAAGAATGTCATTATACTGTCAAACGGCAAAAACGTCTTCCCGGAGGAGCTTGAAGAGCATCTTTCCCACAAAAACATAATCGGTGAAAGCGTCGTACTCGGTAGAAAAGACACAGAGTCCGGTGAAACGGTCATTACCGCCGTAATCTATCCTAATCCCGAAGAAACCGAAGGAAAGGAAAGCGATGAGGTCTATGCCCTTGTGAAACAGGCAGTAGACGAAACCAATAAGTCGCTTCCCACATTCAAACACATACTTGCCTTCGAGATCAGGGACACTGAATTTGAAAAAACCACAACGAAAAAAATCAAGCGTTTTCTTGTAGAGTAACACAAACGCCGCTGCGATACCGACGCTTGTCACTCTATGGCAAATGATTACCGCAACTTGATCCCGCTGATTACCGGAGTTGATTCGTTACCCCTTCGATAACCGCCGCTTTTTCCGGAACAGCAATTACCAGGTTTGCAGATTTACTGAAATTATCGGAGGATACTATGTTTGATCAACTCAAAGAAATTATGGTGAGCGAACTTCAGCTCAAGGACAGCGACATTAAACCGGAATCAAGACTGACAAAGGATCTCGGGATAAATTCCCTTGAACTTGCAGATCTGGCAATGGTTCTCGAAGAAAAGTTCGATCTTGAAATCGAGGACAATGATATCCGGAAGTTCATTACGGTAGGTGACATCGTAAATTATCTTGAAGCTTACAAAAACCGTAAATAAATCAAAATTCTGTCTGTGCCTGCCTGACGGCAGGCACAGACAATTTTAGCGCTTTTCGACACTTTATGCAATTTCATCGCTGTTTTCCCCCGATTTCGGGTAAATACCTTAAATTCACCGAAAGGAATTATACCTGATGGTCTGGCTTTATGCGATCGTGATTTTCATTACGGCATTCTTTTTGCTTGGAAAGTTATCTGAACGGCTTTTACAAAAAATATACTGTGAAAATATATTGTCCGATAACTCTAACTACAATTCATCTCTTCCCGGCAGACTTGCTGCGGCGGTCATCGGCAGAAAAAGAGTTTTCCGCCAGATCTCCCTGCCTATTCCCGGACATGACGGCGAAGAAATTCAGCTCGGCACAGTGATCGTTACCGGAAGCGGCGTATTCATAGTTTGTCTTCTCAACGGAAACGGAATTGTCGAAAATCCGGCTGATGGAAACTGGAAGCACATTTCAGCCGGAAAAATTACCGAGTTTGACAATCCGTTTACCGTCCAGCGCGACGCGCGCGCACTGCTTGAATACTATATGAATGTTTCCGGATTCCAAAACATTAAAGCTTATACTTTGGTCGTTTATACCGGTAACGCTCTCAGATTTTCTTACCAGAAACCGCGTGGGGTAATGACAGCTTCCGAATTCACCGAAAAGCTCACACAGATGAATAAAAAAAGAAAACTTTCAGCAAGTGAAATCAAGGGCGTTTGCCGTGTTCTGTCTGACGTTTCATCTTATTGAAATCGCCATGTTCTCATGCTATTTAATATTATTCAAGCCCATGATATATAAATTCCTGGCATTTCAGGCAGCTTTTATGCGGCGAGTTTCCGACAGAAATTTACGCTGCTTTTTTAACCACTATCAACGGAGATAACAAAAAATGATAACTGAAAAAATCGCCGCAGTTGCCGCTGAGGCGGATAAAGAACTTACAGACACTTACAATAAAATCGACAGAATAGCTCTTCTTAACTCAGCAAAAGTAATGAAAGCCTTCAAAAACAACAGAGTTGCCGAATCACACTTTGCCGCCTCCACCGGTTACGGCTATGACGACATAGGAAGATCGGTGACGGAAAAAGTTTATGCGGATGCTTTCGGCACAGAATCCGCACTCGTACGGCAGTGCATCGTCAACGGAACTCATGCTCTCACCGTCGGACTTTTCGGTCTTCTCCGTCCCGGCGACGCCTTACTTTCTGTGACCGGAAAACCTTATGACACTCTGGAAGATGTAATCGGTATCTCAGGGAAAAAAAACCAAGGTTCGCTTATGGATTTCGGAGTAAAATACCGGCAGTGCGAAATCGGCGGCAATTTCGCCGATCTTCTTGACGATTCGGTCAAGGTTGTGTATATTCAGCGCTCCCGCGGATACGGTCAGCGCAAAGCGCTGAGCCCTGATGAGATTTCAAAAATCACTGCTTTTGTCCGTTCAAAATCAAACGCTTTTGTCATGGTTGACAACTGCTACGGTGAATTTACCTGTGAGAATGAACCTGACGCCGACCTGATCGTAGGTTCGCTGATAAAAAATCCGGGCGGCGGGATCGCTTTGACAGGCGGTTACCTTGCCGGAACAAAAAAAGCAGTCGAACTTGCCTCTTACCGGCTTACGTCACCCGGTGTAGGCGGTGAAGTCGGCGCTACTCTCGGTCAGACAAGAAATATGCTCCTCGGATTCTGGCTCGCTCCGCATACCGTCGCTCAGGCGCTCAAAACCGCGGCTTTTTCGGCATATGTATTTTCAAAATTCGGATTTGATGTGTCTCCTTCTTATAACGAACCGAGATACGATCTGATACAGACCGTAACACTGCATGTCCCGGAAAAATTAAAATCTTTCATCAGAGCTATCCAGTACAGTTCTCCCGTTGATTCATTTGTAACCCCCGAGCCATGGGATATGCCGGGCTATAACGATCAGGTGATAATGGCCGCCGGTACCTTTACCGGCGGTTCAACAATCGAGCTTTCCGCTGATGCTCCGATGAGACCGCCATATACCGCTTTTATGCAGGGAGCGCTGACTTTTGAAAGCGGCAAGCTCTCCGTTCTTAATGCACTTTCCGCCGTCCTGAACGAAAAAGCTTGACTCCGGTGATATCATTGACTTATCCGGTGATGTTAATCATCCGGCTTTTTCCCGGCACCTGAAATATTATTGCTTAACTTCATATCTATGATATCCAATCAGCTACGGTGATGCAGTTGCAGTTGCTCACATGTGCGAATTTTGTCTTATATTTATTAAATTTGAACAAAAAATGGTGTTAATATGTTAAAAATAGCGGTTATCGGCGGCGGAGCTTCCGGTTTAATGGCCGCCGGAAAAGCTCATGAAAACGGCGCCGATGTAACTATATTTGAAAAAAACAGCAAATTCGGTCGAAAAATAGCCATAACAGGAAAAGGTCGTTGCAATCTGACCAATAACTGCTCAGAAGCAGAGTTTATAGCTTCGGTCGTTACGAATCCCAAATTCCTTTACAGCTGCATCTCAGCCTTTTCTCCCGCTGATACAATAAACTTTTTTGAGAGCAGGAAAGTTTCGTTGAAAACCGAACGAGGCGGACGTGTCTTCCCGGTGTCGGACCGTGCTTATGACATTGTGGATGCACTCGGATGCTATGCTTCGAAATGCACTGTCATCCGGCAAGCCGTAACAAACGTTTCAGTCAATGCCGACGGATCTTTCGCCGTCTTTTGCGGAGACGATGTTTTTTACTTTGACAAGATCATACTTTGTACAGGCGGCGCTTCCTATCCTCTCACCGGATCTACCGGTGACGGTTACCGTTTTGCTTTATCAATGGGACACACCGTCGTGCCGATACGGCCGTCGCTGGTACCGTTAAATACCTCAGGACCACATAATCTGTCCGGTCTTACACTGAAAAATGTCAATTTTTCTCTATTCCGCAATGAAAAGGTCTTATTCAGCAAAACCGGAGAAATGCTTTTCACACATTTCGGAATAAGCGGACCTCTTGTGCTTTCCGCTTCCGCTTACCTCGGAGGAAATACAGAAAACGTGACTGCTGCCATTGACCTTAAACCCGCGCTTGACTTACAGACGCTTCTGACGAGAGTGCAGTCTGACTTCGAAAAATACAAAAACCGTAACCTTGACAACGCTCTTTCAGACCTTATGCCGTTACGTCTGATTCCTGAGTTTATATCCTGCACCGGTATTTCAGGATTTCGCAAAGTAAACACACTGACCAACGGCGAAATTCGTCAAATAGCAACGCTTTTGAAAAGCTTCCCGATAACCCAGCTTTCTCTGCGTTCTGTCGACGAAGCAATTATTACGGGCGGCGGAGTTTCAGTCAAAGAAATAAATCCCAAAACGATGCAGTCCAAAATAGTCCCGGGACTTTATTTTGCCGGCGAAATAATCGACGTCGACGCTTTGACCGGAGGATTTAACCTGCAAATTGCTTTTTCAACCGGCAGGTGCGCGGGAAATGCCGCCAGTTCAGAATAAATTCACGGTTTTACAGCTAACACGGGCGGTATGCCGGTTATAACCGACATATGTCAAACGAAAACTCAGGAGATATCATAGGAGATATAAAACATGATAAAAATAGCCATAGACGGTCCTTCCGGTTCGGGAAAAAGTACACTTGCAAGATCTCTGGCAAAAAAACTGGGATACACCTACGTGGATACCGGGGCGCTGTACAGAGCAGTTGCATTGTTCATGACCGAAAACAAAGTTGATCTTGACAGTTCAGACCGGATCTGCTCAAGACTTGCCGATATTTCGCTGTCGATCGTCTACTCGGAAGACGGAACACAGCATGTTTACCTGTGCGGCGAAGACGTAAGCGAAAAAATCCGGACTTCTGAAATCTCAATGGCGGCATCAAAGGTTTCCGCAATTCCTGCCGTACGGAATTTTTTGCTTAAAACTCAGAGAAATATCGCTCAGTCCGCCAACGTCATTATGGACGGACGGGATATAGGTACCGTTATTTTTCCGGATGCGGATGTAAAAATTTTTCTGACCGCAGGCAATGAATCGAGGGCCGAAAGACGATATGCCGAGCTTATCGGAAAAGGTGAAAACATCACATTCCAAAAGGTACTCGAAGACATGGGCAAGAGAGACCAAAATGACTCGTCAAGGGCTGTTGCCCCGGCAATCCCTGCCGATGACGCCGTGATTTTAGACAACACGGAATTTACAAAAGAAATGACTTTTGATAGAGCTCTTGAAATCATCTCTCAAAAACTCAGGGAACGCAACGGGAAAATGTAAATCAGCAAACAGTCAGTTATGTTACGGTTCCCCGTACGGAAGCAACCGTCGCAGAAAAAGCTGTTTGAATTTGCGAAATAAAAAATTGGGTGTCACGTACGGTGAAAATTATAGTCGGAAAAATATATATTTCCCTTTGTTAAGCTGACAGATCCCTGTTTTCATACTGCACACAAACAATTGTTCAACGGGAAAACGTGAGGAGCTCCGGTCTTTACAGCAAAAACTGCTCTGCGGAAAACATCTTATGATTTGTGTACCATTCTGAATCAGATTTCCCCAGACTTACAGATTACAATGTGCAAAGCTGTGCGTTGAACTGCAATCCATACCTGTTGCCTTGCAAATCGAACTTCCCGGGGACTTACAGATTATAATGTGCAAAATTGTGCGTTGAACTGCAAGCCATACCTGTTGCCTGAATCAGATCATGCCTTTAATCATTTTTCAAAAGTCTGAATTATCAGCAGGATTATGATTTGATTACGCGTTTTTTTGCGCTGACTCCTGCATCGGATCATGCGCTAATACTGCGATGTCTGAGTCTTTGCGCTGAATTTGAGTCAATTTACCCGGTATATGTAAATAAATACGTCGTCAAAATGACTCCGTTTGACATAACAAACAGTTTAATAACCCTTTGATTTCTCTCTGTATGCTAACCGAAAAAAATGATCATATATCAAAAACGAAAGGGCTCATTATGTCTGCTTTTTCCGGATTTGTAAAAAAATTTCTCGGCGGACTCGTCAGAAAATTATACAGAATAAACGTCATCGGTGCCGAAAATGAACCCGAAAACGGACCTTTTATCGTTTGTTCAAACCATCTTTCAAACCATGACGTCGTTATACTTTTCGTCACCATGAAACGCAGAATGCGTTTCCTCGCAAAAGCGGAGCTTTTTAAAATCCCTATACTCTCTCAGGTCGTCAAAGCATTCGGCGCATATCCCATAAAAAGAGGAGGTGCTGACGTTTCAGCATTGAAAAAGACCATTTCTTTGCTGAAAGACGGAGAAGTAATCTGTTATTTCCCTCAGGGACACCGCTTTCCCGGAGTCGACCCGTGCGGGACACCGGTGCAGCCAGGTGTCGGTCTTGTAACACGGAAATCAGAAGTTCCGGTACTTCCTGTTCTGATTTCAACAAAAACAAACAAAGTGAAAATGTTTCGGAAAACGACCGTTACCATCGGAAAACCGATCAACTTTTCTGAATTCGGGGAAATGGAAAACAACAAGAACGACTATTCCCACATTTCAAATGTAATTTTCGGAAGAATATGTTCGCTTCCGTCTTCCTACCAAGGAGATATAAACTCTCTGCCCGACTCTCCGGAAAAGAAATAACGGTTTTATACATTCCGGCAACACAAACAGAGCTCAGCAAAAAGTACAGTTTTGTCAGTTACAGCCGGATTTTCTGATTCACAGGAGAAAAAAATGAAAATAACTGTCGCAAAAGGCTCCGGATTTTGCTTCGGAGTCAGACGAGCATTCGGAATACTTGAAAAAGAAATTCATTCACAACCCTGCGGCGGCAAAATCGTCACCCTCGGTAAGTTTGTCCATAACCCTCAGATAGTCAGTGATCTTGAAAAGCGGGGAGTTCCGTGTGTAAGCGAAGATCAACTTATTTCGCTTGCAACCTCAGCCAATGAAAAACAACCGCTGACGGCAGTGCTGAGAACACATGGAATCACAAGAGATCTGAAAGACGCCCTGAACAAGATAGCTGCCGAAAATCCTTTCTTCAAAGTAACGGACTGCACCTGCCCGTGTGTTTCAAAAATACATCACATAGTTACGAAAGAAAGCAGCATCGATCCCGAAAATACACTTATAATCATTATCGGAGACGAAAATCACCCTGAGGTCAGCGCAATAAAAAGTTACTGCCGGTGCCGGTGCCTGGTTTTCCCGGATCTGAAACATCTCAGTTCGTTGCAGACGGATAAAAAAAGAATTGTTTGCGTAGCGCAGACAACTCAAAAACTAACAGAGTGTAAATTATGTCAAAATTATTTGTTAAATAACTTTACAGACGTTAAAATATATGATACAATTTGCAAAGTTACGGAAGAACGTCAGACCGAAGTAGAAAAGCTGGCCGGTGAATCGGATGTCATGATTATAATAGGCGGCCGGGAGAGCTCAAACACTAACAAGCTGTTTGAAATTTCAAGCAGGATTCAGCCGAATACCTTCTTTGTTGAGCAGATCAGTGAAATTCCTTTGGACGGCATACATCCGGACGCAAAATTGGGAATATCTGCGGGAGCTTCCACTCCCGACAGCTTAATTGAGGAGGCTATCAAAGCTATGGAAAACATCGAAAACAAAGAAGATTTCGCGAAACTTCTTGACGAAACCGAAATGAATTATCTCAAAACCGGTTCCGTTGTCAAAGGAACAATCGTTTCTGTGGACGACCGCGAAGTCGTTATCGACCTTAAATCAAATCTGACCGGATTTATTTCGACAGACGAATTCGACGACGATGATGATTCCCTTAAAGTCGGTGACGAAATTTCCGCCGTTGTTGTAAAGAAAGACGACGAAAACGGTACCGTCCGCCTTTCAAAGAAAAAAGCCGACAATATTGCCAGTAAGTCAAAGGTCGAAGAAGCCTGCAAAAACGGAGACGTTCTTGAAGGCAAAGTTACCGATATCATTAAAAAGGACGATACGGCAAAAGGTCTTATCATAAGCGCGTTGCACACCAGATTTTTTGTTCCGGCTTCACAAACCGGTCTTTCAAAGAAGGACGACATTTCAACTATGCTGGGCAAAGTCTGCAAATTCAAGGTAACTGAAACAGGCGCAAGCGGAAAGCATCCCGTTGCTTCCATCGCTATTGTTGAAAACGAGAAAAAACAAGCTGAAATAGATGAGTTTTGGGCTTCGCTCACAGAAGGTAAAGTTTTCGAAGGTACTGTGAAATCAATGACTGATTATGGCGTTTTTGTCAATATCGGTCCTCTCGACGGTATGGTGCATAAGTCTGAACTTTCATGGAAACGCTTCCGTGTACCGTCAGATATCGTCTCGGTAGGTGACAAGCTTACAGTTTATGTCAAAGATCTGAATCCCGAAAAGAGAAGAATCTCTCTCGGATGTAAAACCGCTGAAAACAATCCCTGGAATATATTTGTTTCAAATTACAGCGTAGGTGACGTTGTGAACGTTAAGATCGCAAATATTATGAGTTACGGAGCTTTCGCGGAAATAATACCCGGGGTTGACGGTCTTATTCACATTTCTCAAATTGCCAACAAGCGCCTCGGAAATCCGGCGGAGGTCCTTCACACCGGTGATCAGGTTGATGCCAAGATAATTGACATTGATACTGAAAAGAAAAAAGTTTCCCTTTCGGTACGTGCTCTTCTCGAACCTGACGTAAACAACGAGGAAGCGGTAAACGAAACACAAGTCGCAGAAACTGAAACTGACGAACCGGTAGAAAACGCCTGACATTTATTTCGGTCTGTTCACATGCGATCCGGCACATTCTCTGCCTTTCTGAAAAGAGTCCGCCATCAGAGTTGTTTTTGTATTTGACCCGATTTTGTTTTTGACTAATGAGATCAGTTCCCCATTCGGAGGTGTAATACAGCCTTCCGGGACTTAAAAATGCTATGAAATGACTGTTGCTCTTCTCGGGCTTTTACAATATGCGCCTTCATTCGGTTTTTTTACTCATACTGAGCCGGACTTTTTGACCGGAGTTTTGAGTGGCATAAAACGCGAGTCAACTGACACTGAGTTCAACGGCAAGCAACAGAAAAATATTAAAGCCGTGCGGTTTTTTCCCGCGCGGCTTTTGTTATCCTTAAATTTCCTGCTATTTCGCTGATTTGTCGCTACATTATATCGATCAATAAACCAATGCTATAACGTAATCAGGTCAGAACTTATCCTAATACAGTTCTGACCCGTTTTTATCGTGTGCCGGTAGCAACCTTCCATTTCAGGAAAACATAACTGCACTTTTCAGAAGAACTTTTCAGTAATATCAGAAATAGCACCGTAAATTCAAACTTCTTCTTTATCCAGAAGCTTCATCACAATATTTTCCTTACAAGGCAGCACGTTGATATGACAACTTTTTCCGTCATTGAACATAAGCTGAAATCTTTTTAAAGGTTCATTTTTTGTCTGCACGCCGAATTCAAGGTCGGCATCCACAGCGCAAAAATCAATTACGTCATCCTTGCAGAACACATAGTCTTCCTTGCCGATCCCATATATTACAAAAGCCGACTTCTTTTTCTTTCTGATGACAGAAAGAAAACAGTCGTCAAAATCACCGCCGGTTACATAACCGATTTTTCTGAAATTGAATCTAAGTATAGTTAATAAATACCCCATTCTTTACTCCAATTTATCAGATGTCAGTATTATTATAACAAATTCCAATTTTTTTGTCAAGTTTAGTTTATCATTTGTGATAAATATATATCTTTCAATACAAGATATAATAATGTTGAATACTTAGATTGCCGGAAGGATAATGTTATGATTCTGAATATTGCTGATAAAATCAGACTGCTTAGAGAACAGCGAGGGCTTACTCAGACTGATCTCGCCAAAATGCTTGGAATTTCCAGAAGCGCCGTTAATTCCTGGGAAATGTCGCTGTCTTTGCCTTCACTGACAAACATTGTCGAACTGGCAAAAATATTTCATGTGTCAACTGATTTTTTACTCTCAGTGTCTGATAAATTTCTTCTTGACATTACAGACCTTTCAAGCGATGAAAAAGAGATAGTAACAAAAATGGTGGCTTGCTTTTTAAAAAAGCGAAAATAACCGGGACTCCTAAGCTTTATCATCTTTTGTGATTTATATCAAATCACTTTTTTTATTTTACGTCAAATTTTTTAAGGCAACACCGCACAATTCTGACTGCGCAAATCTGCCGTCAGATTTTTCGTCAAACAAACCAAATTGACGCAGGCAATAGTGGATCTATTGACAAGGAGATTTGTGCAGTTTGGCGAAAAAAATGCAAAAAGTTGTGCGGTCAAGGCGCGAGCCGTGAATTGCGCGGTGGTGCCTTAAGTTCGGACGGATCGTTTTTTGCGAAATTGCTTATTTTAATTTATTTTACTATTTCCTGCCATAGTTACCGTTTTTCGGTTTGAATTGCCGAAAATCTCTGCTTTTCATACTGATAACGTATCGCCGCTCTTTTCACTTTTTTCGCCGCTAATCACCTTGCGACGATACGCCTCAGCACTTAACACAGTATATTCGGTTACGTTCCTCACCGTCTCTCCATCGACCTGCAATGCTGTCGGTCTGTCGAAACTGACATGTATTTCACTTCCGGAAAACATTTTTACTATGTCTTTCCTGTCCTTATGCGCTCCGCTGAATATCATGGGAAAGGTGATAAGAGTTCTGATACGGCTTTTACAGCTTACTACAACTGTCGTAACTGTGCCTTCCCGGTTAAGCCTGTCCTGCACCGGAGCTATCATCATTCCACCGCCGTAATATCTGCCGTTCATTGTCGGCACAAGCCATACATTTGCGTATCGCGATTTTACTCCGTCAACGGTGACTTCTGCTGTAACAGGTCTGTATGCGTAAAGCAGACCTTTCAGCGCTATCCGAGTGTAATTTATCGGTTTCTTTGTTTTCCGCTTTATCCTGTCTGCCTCTTCACAGCAATACCCGTCTATTCCGTAACCGATTCCGTTTATAAAGCGATAAACTTTACCGTTGACTTCTGCCACAGGCAGGTTCTCTATGTATCTGTTCAGTCTTACAGGAAGCGTTTTCTCCCTGTCTGCTATGTCGTTCATAAAATCGTTACCGCTGCCGGTCGGATAATAATATATGTTTTTTTCAGGAACTTTATTACCAAGTCGGTTTATAAAACGATTGAGTGTACCGTCTCCGCCTGCAAGAACAATTTCAATTCCGTCAGACAACAATTTTTCCATATCACAGTCTTCAAGACCGGTCACATCTTTCATTATATAACTGTCGTCAGTATTTTTTGCTTTGAGTGCATTTTTTTCGCCGCTTCCGTTATCTGAAAGAGAATTAAATAACAAGTACTTCATAAAACTACCGCCGATTATTTTACAAATCTTCTTTTTTTATCGTATTTTTGTACGTATATTATACACAATTGCCCGTCATTTGTCAATATTAGGTAAAAATTGCCTTGATATTTTCTTTCCGGTTTAACCTTCCTGCATTTAATGCATACCTTACCATTAGACAGATTGATTTATTCTATTATTTTTCTGGTAAAGGTTGGTTGCAAATGCACGAAAAAAAAATTGCCGTTATCGGCGGTGACAAAAGACAAAAATATCTTGCGGATTATTTTTCTCTGCTCGGTTACAAAACAGTGATTTTCGGCGCAAAAAACATTCCGGATACCGCCTCCGACCTCACTGATGCTCTCTCCGGAGCTTACGCTGCGGTTCTTCCCTTTCCGATTTCACCTGACGGAGTTTTTCTCAACGCTTTCTGTGAAGATTGCAACATCCGACTGTCTTTTTTATTTTCAGAGATTGATCGGCTTAGCGTCAGCAGGATCTTCGGCGGACTTGTAACCGCTCCCGTTTCTGCGGAAGCTGAAAAATACGGCATCCGCATATTTGATTACGGTGACGTCGAGGAAGTGAAGATAAAAAACGCACTGTGTACTGCCGAAGGTGCTGTGGAAATTGCCCTTCGTGAACTTCCGTTTACGCTGTCAGGCTCTGTCTGCTGCGTTCTCGGCTACGGCAGAATTGGAAGAATTTTATCATTACGGCTCAGAGATTTCGGCGCCAAAGTAACCGTTTTTGTCAGACGTCCGGAAATCGCCGCTTTGGTTTTGACTGACTCTATGAACTTCTCTTACAACGTTCCGGACGCGTCGGTAAATGCCGACCTGATCTTCAACACGGTGCCTGCCGTGCTTCTAAACGAAAAGATCCTCCCTAAGCTGAAAAAAAACTGCCTGATAATCGACCTTGCCTCCGCTCCCGGCGGAGTTGACTTTTCAGAAGCCGAAAAACTCGGAATCAATGTCATCTGGGCACGTTCTCTCCCCGGAAAAACCGCTCCGCTTACTGCCGCGCGTATTATCGCCGACTCAGTATCCGCAGAACTTGACAAAAGTTGAAAGAAAGGATTTTTGTATGAAAATCGGTTATGCATTGACTGGTTCTTTCTGTACTGTTCAGCGTTCACTGATTGAGCTGCGACAGCTTGCCGAAAACAACACCGTCATACCGATCGTGAGTGAAAATGTCGCCAATACTGATACAAGGTTCGGAACTGCGCGCGAAACCCTTTCGCTTATTACAGGAATCTGCGGGCGACCGCCTATCGCTTCCGTTGTAGACGCCGAACCACTCGGTCCGTCTCAACCCCTTGACGCCCTGATAATTTGTCCTTGCACCGGAAATACTCTCGCAAAGCTCGCAAACGGTATCACCGACACCTCGGTTACTATGGCGGCCAAGGCTCACCTTCGCTGTGACCGACCGCTTATCATAGCTGTCTCTTCAAATGATGCTTTGTCTCAGAATTTAAAAAATATTGCCACAATGCTGCAACGTAAAAGCGTTTATTTTGTCCCTTTCCGACAGGACAGTCCAACGTCAAAGCCTCACTCACTTGTAAGCGATTTCGGCCTTTTGTCCGAAACTCTGAACTGCGCAATGAATCTGAAACAGTTACAGCCACTACTCATATGAAAAGCCGTACGGTTGCGTGACGCAGCCGTACGGACTTCTGTATTTCCGACTTATAGATGTATTCAATAATCGGCTTACTGTTCCTACGCCCGAATTCCGACCGTATTTCCGATTTAAATCAATCTCTCATTTATTCGTCAAGACTCCTATCCGGATACCATGTCTGTAAATTTTCGGCTCGAAAGCTGATCGTATACTTAACATTTTCTTTTACTATGCGATTAGTTTTCAGATAAACGACTCACTTTTTCAGTGATCTCAAAAAGATGTTGCTGTCGTTTACCCACCTTGCGTACTGAGAATCAATCAATTCGCTTTTTCCCTGTGACGTGATGTGATTGGCAAGCGAAAGTCCGTGAGGACCGTACGGATAGACATGCAGTTCAAATGTTACCCCCGCTTTTGCGTATGCCTGTGCCATTAGAAGTGAATTTTCTACCGGAACAAGCTCATCCTCAGCCGTATGTATGATAAATGCCGGCGAGCTGTCCTTGTCAACATGTCTTTCAAGTGAATAATATTCAAGCTGCCGGGTTGTCGGATTTTCACATCCGCACAAGTTAACAAAAGATCCTTTATGCGGATGCTCAGTTCCGCTGATTACAGGGTAACAAAGTACAACTCCGTCAGGTCGGTTTTCTCCTGCTTTTATTCCCGCGGCATGCACGGCATTCTCTGACTTCCACATTGTTGCAAGTGAGCCGCACAGATGTCCGCCTGCCGAAAATCCTACCGCGAATATCATATCTTCAGAAATCGAAAGCGCTTTGCTGTTTCTTCGTATATATGCGACAGCTTCCGACGCCTGCGCAAGCGGTCTTTCTCCGGACGCCTCTCTGCCGACCGAATAATGAAGTACAAAAGCCTTATACCCAAGGGCAAGATAGGCAAGCGCAATCGGTTCTCCCTCTCTCTCGGTGCACACAACGCTGTACCCGCCTCCCGGTATAACAAGCATCGCCGGTTTTGCCGTCACATCATCACTTAAATATTCAAACAGCACTCCGCCGGTCTTTTCAAGTGAAGTTTTCCTGAAAATCACAGTCAGTTCCTCCTTTTTTTATTCATTCTACCATATTGTTTATATTTTTTCAATACAAATGCCAAAAGTATTGACATTCGTTTTTTTTCTGTTATAATTGTACTTAATGTCCGGAGCAGCATATGCCGGATTTTCCGGTCAAACCCAACGCATTTATTATTCTTTTGATTATCATTCACTGCTTTTCCCGGACTGACCAGATTACTTACTGAAAGGTCGTGTCTTTTTGCAGAAAATCAAAAATCCCGATTTTACCACCGGTCCGCTTTTCGTCAGAATATTCATGTTTGCGGTTCCGCTCATACTGACAGGTATCCTTCAGCTTCTCTACAACGCCGCTGATAACATTGTTGTGGGAAAATTCTCAGGAGATCCGAATGCTCTCGCTTCGGTCGGTTGTACCAGCAGTCTGAACAACCTTATTGTTACATTCCTCATTTCATTTTCAGTCGGAAGTTCTGTCGTCATTGCCCAGAATTTCGGAGCAAAGAAAGATGAAGCGGTTTCAAAAGCAGTGCATACCTCCATTTCCATTGCTCTTATCGGCGGAATTATTATTTCCGTACTCGGTTTTTTTCTCTGCGAAAAAGCACTCATAATGATGGGAACCAATTCCGACCTTCTCCCGAAAGCCAAGCTCTACACACAGATCATCTGTATCGGAATCCCCGCCAGCGCAGTTTACAATTTCGGAGCGACAGTTTTCCGTGCGATCGGTGACTCTAAAACACCTCTTATAATTCTTGCATGCACCGGCATAGTGAACGTTGTATTCAACCTGATCTTCGTCATTGTTTTCAATCTCTCTGTTGCGGGCGTAGCCATTGCAACCATAATTTCCCAGTATCTTTCGGCTTTTGCAGTCATTTTCCTGCTTTACAGAAGCAGCGAGTGCTACTGTTTCAGGTTCAGTAAGCTCGGTTTTGACAGAGCGATTCTTGAGAAAATGCTGATAATCGGGATCCCGGCAGGCATTCAGGGTATTCTTTTTTCTCTTTCAAACGTCATTATACAAAGCGGCGTCAACACATTCCCCATCGAAGTCATTTCGGGAAACACAATCGGCGCCACCGTTGAAGGCTTTACCTATATAGCGATGAACAGCTTCAGCCACGCCACAATTACCTTTGCCGGTCAGAATTTCGGTGCGTTCAAATTCAAAAGAGTAAAAAAAGTTTTGTTTTACGCACTTATCCAGGTTACAGCCGTCGGTCTTTTTGTCGGCAACATGGAAATAATTTTCGCAAGACAGCTTTCGGCACTGTTCCTTGACACCACACAGGAAAATATTCCTCTTGTCATTGACGCCGCTGTCGTCAGGATAAAAATTATACTCGGTACCTATTTCCTTTGCGGAATAATGGAAGTTCTTGCCGGTTACCTGCGCGCCCTCGGAAAATCCTTTATTACCATGATCTGTTCGCTTACCGGTGCCTGTCTGCTCAGGATAGTGTGGGTTAAATTCATTTTTGTGCTTCCGGAATTCAACTCTCAGACAGGACTTTACGTTTCTTATCCTATCACCTGGCTTTTCACCTGCCTTTTACTCGCGGCTTTCGCTATCGCGACTTCAATAAAATTTTTCAGAAGATATTCCGGCTCGAATACGGAGGTTTAGTATGGATTTTATAACCCTTTGGAATGAAATTTCAAACACCGCAAGAGACGATTATTATTCACTTTCCGAAGCTGAGCAGATGCTTTTCAACATCAAAAGCATATCCGATAATTCCTGTGAAGGCGGTCTGAAATCATATTACCTCAGCTTCGCAGGGGCTTACGCCTCAGACGCAGCTGAGCAGCTTTACAGTCTCGGGCTGGATCTTATTGCTGCGGTAATTGAAAACTGCAACTCTCTGTTTCCTGACGGGTTTCCCCCTGAAAATGACATCGAACGGACCGAAATAATTGACGATTGGGGTTCGGAATATGACTATCTGTTTGACGATTGGACGGATACGGTTCTTGACAATATTACCGAGCTTGAATCTGAAATAGATTCTCTTTACGAAAAAATATCCGCTGACCGAGCATAGCTTTTTAAATGCGATTGCGGATACTCATTCCGATGCGATAAGTAAAAAAACGGACGATGCTCGTCCGTTTTATTTTTTCAGGCAATTTTGTTCGTCATTTCAAAGCAACCGTTTTTCCGGCAGCTCAGCTTATTATGTCAAAGCTACTGTTTTTCCGGCAGTTCAGTATTATATAAAAACTACTGTTTTTTCTGCGCCTTTCCGTCTATCTCTTCTTTTGCTATGCGTCCTTCCCTCAATAGTACGGTCAGCTTTTCACTGTCGCCGGAATTTATCGCTTCACGGTATTCGCCGAGTTTTCCGATTATCGTGTCAAGTTCAAACAGTATATTCTTGCTGTTTTCAAGAAAAAGTTCACTCCACATCTGTTCTGAAAGCCAAGCGACTCTCGTAAGGTCCTTATATGAGCCGGCGGAAAATCCCCTGTGTATTTTGGCTGTCGGACTCTTTACATAGGCATTTGAAACTATATGCGCAAGCTGCGATGTGAAAGCTATTATTTCATCGTGTTTTTCAGCATCGGTTACAGATATGCTTCCTGTTTGCAACGGTCTAAGTTTTTCTTTTATATCACTCAGCAGCTCTATGTCGTCAAATCTGTCCGGCACCACCACCATCGGTGCGCCTTTGAACAGTTCGGCACTGGAATACTTGTAACCCGACAGATGCTTTCCCGCCATCGGATGACCGCCGGCAAACACAAATCCGTGCCTGCGTGCAAGCTCAAATCCCGTCCGGCAGATCTCGCTCTTTACCCCGCACAGATCCATAACAAGTTTTCCTTTGCCGAAATATTCCGCATTTTCTTTCAGATATTTCACTGTCAGTGCAGGATACAGCGCTATGAATACAATATCGCATTCGCAGAGATTTTCCTTTGTCAGTTTATCGCTCACCGTCCCTTCAAGTCCGGCAAAGCCCTGAACAACTTCGTCCTTGTCGTAACCCAGAACCCTTACATCACTGTATTTTCTGTACGCTTTTGCCACTGAGCCGCCGATAAGACCCAGTCCGACAACTCCGACGGTCTTCATTTTTTTTCCCTCCTTACAGCTCATTTTGACGCCTCTTTTATCTTTCTCATTTTCAGTGCGATTTCATCAAACTGCTCAGGTGTCACCGACTGCGCTCCGTCGCAAAGCGCGTGTGCCGGATCATTGTGCACCTCTATCATTACTCCCTTTGCGCCGCAAGCTACCGCCGCCATCGCCATAGGCTTGACAAGGCGGGATATTCCGGTCGCATGGCTCGGATCAACTATAACCGGCAGATGTGTAAGCTCTGCAAGCACCGGTACAGCCGATAAGTCAAGCACGTTTCTTGTGTAACCGTCGAAACTGCGTATTCCTCTTTCACACAGTATCACATTATTGTTTCCGCCTGCCATTATATACTCTGCACTCATCAGCAGTTCTTTGAGTGTGGCAGCCATACCGCGTTTGAGAAGAACCGGTTTGCCGCACCGTCCGAGTTCCCTCAGCAGCTCAAAATTCTGCATATTTCTGGCTCCGACCTGCAAAATATCCACATCGGCAAACATATCAAGGTGATTTACATTCATTATTTCCGTGACCACCGGAAGTCCGGTGGCTTTTTTTGCTTTCAGTAGTATTTCTATTCCTTCGCTTTTGAGTCCCTGAAAATCATATGGAGAAGTCCTCGGTTTGAAAGCCCCGCCTCTGAGAACCGTCGCTCCGGATTTTTTTACTTTTTCCGCTATTTCTGTCAACTGTTCTTCGCTTTCTATCGAGCACGGACCCGCTATTACCGTAAGTCCCTCGCCGCCTATTTCCGTATTCCCGACTTTTACTACCGTATCGTCAGGATGAAACTTTCTGTTTGCGCTCTTGAAAGGTTCACTTATTCTTTTGACGCTCTCAACCATTTCCCGACTTTCAAGCAGCTCA
>CALWJW010000012.1 GCA_944381095.1 uncultured Clostridia bacterium
CCCGGCCTAATTCAGGAGATCCTTGATACTGTCCCCGACAAAATCGCTTCTTTTGTAAATGACTTCAAGGATTTCGACAACGGTGTGGTGCTCGGCAGAGGATTCAATTATCCGATTGCACTTGAAGGAGCACTGAAAATAATGGAAACCAATAAAATAAGCATGAGAGGTTATCCGACGTCGGATTTTTACCACGGTCCTTTTGCACAGCTGACAATCAAGGGTACCGCATTTCTTATAGCGCCCGAAGGAGTAATGCTTGATGACGCCAAGGCAGTTCTCGCGAAACTCCGCACAACGCCAGCGACAGTTGTGTGCATTTCCGATAACGAAGGTATTCTTTCTGACTGCAAGTACACAATTAAAATTCCGGCGATTGGAAATGAAGCACTGTCGCCCTTCCTCTTTGTTATCGCTTTTCAGCTTTTTGCTCTTAAACTCTGCGAAGTAAAAGGCATAGATCCCGATAAATCAAATGTTATAAAAAAGGTTACTGTTACCAAATAATAATTCCGGTTGTTTCAGAACGGTGTTTATGGTACCGAAACGTATTAAAACCAAACCGACCTAAAACACCGTAAGCTTTTTTCAAAAGCCGCAGCCCGGTAACATAAACCCGAAAATGTTACTTACTTCGATGCCGGATACATTTTTCTTGCTTAACTATCTATTGCCAGGCATATTTAAACAGGCATTTTTCAGTAAGAATATTCTGACAACAAAATCGGTCCGACTGAGTCGGACCGATTTATTTATAAACTGCAAAAGTAATTTCACCAATGTACCGATTTGCGTTTCCGGGTAAAAATGCATTGCCACACAAACGGATAATATCTCCCGGCACTTACTGAAAAAATTTCAGTCCTGAGCTGCCGCGTAAGCGGTTTCCACTGCCTTCATTATCTGCTGTTTCTGTTCAGCACCGAAATTCATAAAGAACAGAGAGGGAAATTTAACATACACCGGTTCAGCAATAACTTTGGTTCCGGCAGCAGTCGCCATATCACAAATTTCCTTGCCGGTTGCCTGAGAGCAGTCAAAAATGAACATCACGTTCTGTGCTCTTGACTTTGACAGATCCTTTACAAAATTTTTAAGCTCGCTCGACATCTCCTTACCTGTTTTTATAAATGCCACAAGCAGTCTTTCATTTTCGCATGGATATGCAGGCGGTATCTTATCATATTTGGAATTCTCGTATTTGCTGCATATTTCATTGCAAAGAGCTGAAAGCTTTTTGTTATCCGGATAATGAAGTACTCTGAGTCTTATTGCCATTTTTTTCTCCCCCGTATCATTTTTTTTCATTCTATCACATTTTTTCGAAATAATAAATATTTTTTGTGCGATTTTATTTTTTTCGTATACCTGCACAAACAAAGTTTTGATTTTAGTATATATTGACTATCATTTAACAACTATATTTACAATCTTACCGGGTATATAAATTTCTTTGAGTACTGTTTTTCCGATGAAATTGCCGGCAAGCTTTTCGTTGGCGAAAACCTTCTCAAATACAGACTCCTTTGCTTCATCCGGAGCCACATTCAATGTTCCTCTGACCTTTCCGTTGATCTGCACCGCTATCTCAACGGTACTGTCAACAGTCTTACTCTCGTCGTATTCCGGCCACGGCGCCACTGCTATCATTTCCTTTTCTCCGGATCCTTCCCAGAGTTCCTCGCAAAGATGAGGCGCAAACGGACTGAGAAGTCTGAGATAAACCGAATACTGTTCCCTGCTTATGGCTCCGTAATTTTCGATTTCATTCAGCAGCGTCATAAGCTGAGCGATAGCGGTGTTGAATTTAAGCTCTTCCATGTCCGAGCCTACCTTTTTGATAGACTTATGAAAAAGACTTTCCAGCTTATTTCCGCAGTCATCCTTTACCAGTTCAGACAGATCCGCCACTCTTTCAAGAAATCTCTTGCAGCCTCTTACACTGCTTTCAGACCATGGCGCCGCCGACGCATAATCACCCATGAAAAGTATATAAACACGCAGAACGTCGGCTCCGTATTTTTCAACTGTTTCGTTAGGATCTACGACATTACCCTTTGATTTGCTCATTTTTTCTCCGTCCGGGCCGAGAATCAATCCCTGAGCGGTTCTTTTTGCATAGGGTTCATCTGTCGGCACCAGTCCGAGATCATAAAGGAATTTATGCCAGAATCTCGAATAGATCATATGTCTGGTTACATGCTCCATGCCTCCGTTGTACCAGTCCACCGGAAGCCAGTATTCAAGCTTTTCGGGAGACGCAAACATCTTGTCGTTTTTCGGGTCAACATATCTGAGGTAGTACCATGACGAGCCTGCCCACTGCGGCATCGTGTCGGTTTCCCTTTTGGCAGGAGCTCCGCATCTGGGGCACTTGCAGTTGACAAATTCTTCTATTTTTGCAAGCGGACTTTCTCCTCCTTCACCGGGCTGAAAATTACTTACCTCCGGAAGACGAAGCGGCAACTCTTCATACGGTACCGGCACCATTCCGCATTTTTTACAGTGTACGATCGGTATCGGTTCACCCCAGTAGCGCTGACGGTTGAAAGCCCAGTCTTTCATTTTATACTGCACGCCCGCCTCACCGAGACCGTTTGCGGTAAGATACTTTATCATCTTATCTATTGCCGCCGCTTTTCCGTTTATCCCGTCAAGAAAACCGGAGTTCATCATTTCCCCGTTTCCGGTGTAGGCCTCTTTACCGGTATCTCCGCCTTTTATTACCGGTCTTATTTCTATACCGAATTTTTCGGCAAAATCGTAATCGCGTTCATCGTGAGCCGGCACCGCCATTATTGCCCCGGTTCCGTAGCCCATCATGACGTAATCGGAAATATATATCGGTATCTCTTCTCCCGAAACCGGATTTACCGCCGTAAAGCCGTCTATTTTCACACCGGTTTTATCCTTTACAAGCTGTGTTCTTTCAAATTCGGTTTTCTTTGAACACTCCTCGCGGTATTTTGAGATACTGTCAAAATTCTTTATTCTGTCGGCATATTTATCAATGAGCGGATGTTCAGGTGCCATGACCATGAATGTTACGCCGAACAAGGTATCCGGCCGTGTGGTATATATCCTTAATTTTTCTCCGATTTCCTTTATCCCGAACTCCACAAAAGCTCCGGTCGACTTACCTATCCAGTTCACCTGCTGCATTTTTATATTAGGCAGATAATCTACTTCATCAAGTCCGGTCAGCAACCTGTCAGCGTACTTCGTTATTCTAAGGTACCAGACGTCTTTTGATTTCTGAATTACGTCGCTTTTGCATATATCGCACTTTCCGCCCTGTGAATCTTCGTTTGAAAGCACTACCTTACAGCTCGGGCAATAGTTTACCAATGCCGTGTCTCTGAAAACGAGACCCTTTTCAAACATTTTCAGGAAAATCCACTGTGTCCATTTGTAATAATTCTCATCAGTGGTGTCTATTACCCTTGACCAGTCGAAAGAAAAGCCCACCTTTTTCAGCTGCTCGCTGAAATGTTTTATATTGTCATCGGTCACCTTTCTCGGGTGAGTGCCGGTCTTTATAGCGTAATTTTCCGTCGGTAGTCCGAAAGCATCGAATCCTATCGGGAAGAGTACGTTATAACCCTGCATTCTTCTCTTGCGGCTGATAACTTCAAGTCCGGAATATGCTTTTATATGCCCAACATGCATTCCGGCACCCGACGGGTAAGGAAACTCTATAAGCCCGTAGAATTTCGGCTTAGTGTAATCATCCTTAGCCTCGAAAACTTTCGAATCCTGCCATCTTTTCTGCCATTTTGACTCTATTGCGGAAAAATCGTACTTCATCTCTGATATCCTCCATACCGCTCATGCGGTCAATTCAAACTTTTTCAGTTCTGCTTTCCGTTACATCAGTCATACGACGGATAAGCAGAAAAAAACGGAGCGCCCCTTGAAAAAATACTCAGGACCGTCCTTTATCATAACGGGCCCTGAACAATGCTGTAAGGTCGGTTTTCCGCTCCGAACCGATAAAGATATCTGCTGCAATGCCCGGAAATCAAACTGTTTTTTATTGTATCATATGATTATGAACTCATTGTTAACCAAGTCCCTCAAAATTTAACTTTTCCTGCACTTTTAAAGCGTATCCGAGGCAGACTTTTCCATGTTTACATTTAATTTACAAAATCGGGTTACCTATGTTAAGTAAACATTTTATAATACTGTTAATAGTTTATTACCAATATTTTCAAAGGAGGACTGTATGGCTGTTCTGAAACAAATTGTCAGATTTTTCAACTATCTGCTCGGTTATGCGGTCAGATTCCTGGCTATAATCGCTGTCCTCCTGATTTTCCGACCTAAGGCTGTTTACGTAAACAAAAAAGTACAGGGCAAGAAAATAAAGAGACCAACGGTAATTGTCTCAAATCACATATATTTCATAGACGGCGCCGTTATAGGCACAGTTTTCAGACGCAATCGCATTTACACAATTGCTGCAAAAGAGCTTTATCGAAAAAAGATACTGTCATGGCTACTTAACAGGACGAGGTGTATCCCAATTGACCGTTCCGTTCACTCGGCAAGCTGGCTTCAAAAATCCGTCAACGTCATTCATAAGGGCTACTCGCTCGCAATTTTCCCGGAAGGAATTTCTTCTTATAACGGGGTGATGCGCAAATTCAGACCCGGCTACCTGAAAATTGCGTTAGAGGCAGGCGCTGAAATTCTTCTTGTGTGCCAGGACGGTTTATATAAGCCCTTCGGTCCGAGACAGTGGATGCTGGTAGACACACCGTTTAAAGTACAATTGCCGGAAGGCGGGATTACTCAGGAATTTATTGAGAAAGTCAACGAGAAAATTTACGACAGAATGCAATTGCTTCAACAGAAACTCAGGTCGATACGTTACGGTGAAAAGGATAACGGAGAGAATCCGCTCGACAGTGAAAGCTGCTGATTTTATTGCCGGTCATTTTAATGTTTGAAAAATAATTTTGAAAACACAAAGCCTGAATTTTTGCACCGTAAGCATTATTCTTTCTTTTAGACCGCATTTTAATATGATGTTGCTTGCCGAGCTTACGGACAGTCAGTGCTTTATCGCGGTTTTTACTTTTAAGGCAACACCGCACAATTCTGAATGCGCAAATCTGCCGTCAGATTTTTCGTCAAACAAACCAAATTGACGCAGGCAATAGTGGATCTATTGACAAGGAGATTTGTGCAGTTTGGCGAAAAAGATGCAAAAAGTTGTGCGGTCAAGGCGCGAGCCGTGAATTGCGCGGTGGTGCCTTAAGTTTATCGTAACACAGGAAAATGAAATGAGGGTTGTTTTTGAACAGGTTATATTTTTTTCTCGGAATTTTATTTTCAATTCTTTGCATTTGCGGACTTATCGTAACTTTTAGACTCAGCAACACTGCTTCAACCGGATTTACGGTAGTATGCGCGATACTGGCAATAGGATTTATCAGAGAGAGCAAAAAATGAATTTACTTTTTGCATGAATATTTTCTCCCTGCAACGTTTTGAACCGACAAAACGGGTTTTGTATTCCTGTCAGATCAAAAATTTTTGAAAAAAGCTGTTATTTTTTACGCCCATCATCTGAAATCCTGCTCGACAGGGACAGTTTGATTGTCCGAAAGTTCGGTTCGGAATACTTTCAGTCATTTCGCTACCACCGGTTCGGCGCATATTCTGCGTCGGATTTTTTTAATTCATAACATATAAGTAAAAACGCCGTTTAAGTAATTACAACGCAAATTCAAAAGCGTAGCTGCATCCGTTGATGATAACCGGCACGCGGCTGGTAAAAATTTGAAATTTCCCGAACACCGGCGAAAAAATATCTAAGGAATGGTGAGGTAAACGGCATATCGGAATATCAGATTAAAAGTATCGTAATAGCAGTTAATGCTATGAGGTTACAAACACAAAACACATAACAGTTAAAAAATGATTGTAAATAGGTAAAGATTTGAGGTAATGAATATGAAATACCAGGACATCAACGCCAAAACGATAGATTCATGGTGTCTTCAAGGCTGGATATGGGGTAAGCCGCTGTCACATGAGGATTATCTGAAAGCCGAAAGCGGACATTTTGAAGTCTATCTTACTCCAACCAAGCCTGTACCGTCCGAGTGGTTCGGAGTCCTTGAAGGTAAAAAAATACTCGGACTGGCAAGCGGAGGCGGTCAGCAACTCCCGGTTTTTTCCGCTTTCGGCGCAGAATGTACTTTGCTTGATTACTCGGAAGTACAGTGCGAAACAGAAAAAAAAGTAGCCGAAAGAGAAAATTACAAAATAACAGTTATCCGTGCAGACATGACTCAAAGGTTGCCTTTTGAAAACGAAAGCTTTGACATTGTGTTTTATCCGGTATCAAACTGCTATATTGAAAATCCCGAGCCGGTATTTTCCGAATGTTTCAGAATACTTAAAACCGGCGGAATTTTACTCTGCGGTCTCGACAACGGAATAAATTTTATTTTTGACGAAACCGAAACCACCGTAAAATATTCTTTGCCTTTTAATCCGCTCAAAGACAGTGAGCTGTTACGCAATGCTACGGAAAAAAATGAGGGTGTGCAATTTTCGCACACCCTTGATGAACAGCTCGGAGGTCAGTTAAGATCAGGCTTTCTGATTACCGATCTGTATGAGGACACAAACGGAACCGGTAACCTCCATGAACACGGAATTCCTTCATTTATAGCTACACGAGCTGTGAAGCCTGATTTCGACATCAGAAAAACGTACGGCTGACTCTTTACAAACCGCTTTTCCGGTCTGAAAGTTATTTCCTTGCAAAAGTCCCGGCTTTACAGTTTATTTTATTGCACTGCTCATTAAAACATATGCACGAATTCTGATTATCAAATTATTAACAACGCGGCTGTCAGAACTACAATGAAAAAATAATGCTGATTTAACTTTTTAACGAACTGTTTTAAGGAGATCACCTTGCTTTCCGATTCAAGAATCCGGACTTTAACCTGCAATTTTTTTACGGAAAATGAGTAGCTGTACTTTCGGTGGCGCAAAACTCAGTTTTTGTCGCCAGTTTCGGATTTAAGGCACCACCGCGCAATTCACGGCTCGCGCCTTGACCGCACAACTTTTTGCATCTTTTTCGCCAAACTGCACAAATCTCCTTGTCAATAGATCCACTATTGCCTGCGTCAATTTGGTTTGTTTGACGAAAAATCTGACGGCAGATTTGCGCAGTCAGAATTGTGCGGTGTTGCCTTAACATTTTCGGGTTCGCTCTTTTGCGGAATAGTTACTGTTTTTATATTTTTTCTTTTGACTGATCTTTTTACCACCCGGTAGGTAAAAACAGAAGTAACTGCCATAAAACAGATATACGCAAAGATATTTCCGACGTAGCTGTACAGTGTCCTGTCACTTTCCGGATAAATGCCGGCAGTTGCGTAACCGGTTTCAAGCGCAGGCTTAACAGCTATTGTGTTTCCGCAGTCGTCTATAACTGCCGAAATTCCGGTATTTGCCGCACGAAGCACATATCTTCCGGTCTCTATCGCTCTCAGTCTGGCGTGGTTACAGTGTTGCGTGAGTGCCGCACTGTCGGCAAACCAAGAGTCGTTTGTGGATATCATAAGAAATTCCGCGCCGTCCCTGACTGCGTCAAGAGCCAGCGTCTCATATATTGAGTCAAAGCAGATCAGGCTTGCTGCCGCTGTTCCATCTAACCCGAAAACCTTGCTTTCCGTTCCGGGAGTCAGATCGTCTGATAGCATATTCAGTGAATCCAGAAACGGAAACAATGTGAAAACCAGTTTTCGCATCGGCACATATTCTCCGAACGGAACCGGTCTTCTTTTATAGTAAACGTTCTCAGATAAATTTCCTTCCTGATCAAACATGTATATTGCGTTATATTCACAAACATCTCCGCTTTCATCGATCTCTGTGTCAAGTGCGCCTACAAAAAGGTATATCCCAAGCTTTTCGGAAAGTGCAGAAAGACGGTTCACAAGACTTGGATAGTAACGCAGCTTGACCGGTATTGCCGTTTCCGGCCACACAACTATTTCCACTCTGGTTTCCGAAACACATTTTTCGGTAAGCTCTATATACCTCTCGGTCGTAAGTTCAGTGGAGCCTTGTGACCATTTTTCGTTCGATGAAATATTACCCTGTATCACTGCGGCTTGTATAGCAGTATCCGCGCCGTCTTTTTCTTTGACTTCCATTCTTATTGTTCCGAACACCAGATTGGCAGTAAAAACAAAGAGCGCCGATAACGCAAAAACAGCCGTTTTTTTATTTTTGATCGCTTTTAACACCTTACAAACCGCCGTTTTCAAACCAACTCCCGCATCCGGAGTATTATTTAATTTAACTTCCTTTCCCGATAATATTCTATCCGCTCCAGATCCGGAACGGTTTATTCCGGATGTGCCGAGTTCTTTTTCAGTACAAGGTATAGACACATTTATTTTCGGTTCGCTGATTCTGTTCAGTGCGTGTATTGCGGCTACCGCTATCAGGACGTTTATGAATACTATAAGACCGCTTGTAAACAGACTCCCGAATAAGGAAGCGTTTTGCAGCAGTGCAGTGGAACCCGACTGAGTCAGCGCAAGCCGCGCCCACGGAACTCCACGCCAGAAAAGAGTTTGCTGCCACTCAAATACCACCCATAAAATCATGAACATCAGCCCGCTTCTCAAGGGTTTTTTCATACTAGGACCGGATAGTAAATATAGCAGTGTTACAAAGCCGAACTCAAATGCCTGTAATGCCGAAAGACCAAGCCAACAGAAAAGAAGGAGGAGCGCTGCCTGAACCTTTCCTATTCCCGCAAATTCCATCGGATAAACAGCCATAAACCAGTTATAAACCATACCGAAGTAACCCATGCCGAAAACAAACCCCTGTGCATACGCACTTCTTTTCTTTTTTATCCGCGCATCGGACTTAATCAGCAGTATTATCACTGCCGAAAGGCTGACGTAGGAAAGAATGTAGAGATTTCCGAAAACATAAGGCAAAGCTGTAATTATTCCCAGTATAAACAATTTAAGCAACATATCCGCGACCTCAATAATGTTATGATCTCATTATACCACCTGTATTTTCCCATTTAAACACATTTTTTATGAATTTTGGATAGTTTGACTCAAATATATTTGTTTACAAAAAGTTTATCAAAAAAACACCCTGATATGATAAAATACCCGTTGTGAATAATCAGTTTTTATGTTTTTAAACAAGGAGGTTATTTTTGAAAAATTTCAGGCTTTTTATCACAGGTTTGGCTGTAAAGTCCGGAGATTTTTTCAGAAGGTACACTGCTGTCTGTTGCTTTATTGCGGCGTTTCTTCTGGAATTTTACATAGAATCATTTGCACACCTTTCAATTGCCGAAACATTTGTCTTCATGATTTCAAACCCATTTGTTTTCGTTATGAACGTACTGATTATCGCTGTTTTACTGCTCCTATGTATGTTCGTAAAAAAAAGCTCTGCGCTTTTTGCAACTTTTTTTATTCTCTGGTTTGCAATCGGCACGACAAACGGAGTGGTGCTTCTCAACAGACCGTTTCCTTTCACTCTTTCCGATCTTTTGATACTTCCGTCCGTTCTCGGCATAATAACAGTCTATCTTAAAATCTGGCAGATCGTCTTGATATCTGTCGGAATAATTCTGGCAATTACAGGGCTGATTTTTCTGTGGAAAAAATCCGGTAAACGCCCGCTGAATCTTAAAAAAGATCTCCCGAAATTCGGGATCACCGCTTTGCTTATCGCCGTCATTGTTCCTGTATCGTTTTTCAACGGCTGGATTTCGGATGACTATTCGGATATGAAAACAGCATTCAACAACTACGGATTCCCTTACAGCTTCTCTACTACTGTGTTCGCGAGAGGCGTCCAGAAGCCAAGCGGCTACGACCAGATCGATATTGACGATATTCTGAGCAAGCTCAAAGAAGAAAGAAGTCAAAATATCCGTGAAGAATCCACACCTAACATTATTTTTGTTCAGCTTGAATCTTTTTTCGATGTCAATTACCTGAACAATGTTTCTTTTTCTGAAAATCCTTGTCCGAATTTCTGCGCTCTCAAAGAACAGTATCCAAGCGGATTTTTATCCGTACCTCATATCGGGGGAGGTACTGCTAACACTGAGTTTGAGGTTCTTACCGGTATGAATATCGAACACTTTTCTGCCGGTGAGTATCCTTATATTATTTCGCTTGAAAACACTTTCTGCGAATCTGTTGCTTCCGTGCTTAAAACGAGAGGATATTCTAATTCTGCCTTGCATAACAACACAGGAACGTTTTACAGCCGTCAGCTCGTTTATCCGAACCTGTCATTTGATAAGTTCATACCGATCGAATTTATGTACGATGTAGAGGTCAACTCTGTCGGTTGGGCGAAGGACAATGTCTTGTTGCCGGAAATCCAGACTTGTATCAGTTCTACTCCGGGAAGAGATTTTGTGTTCACAGTCACAGTTCAGACACACGGGGTCTACCCTACTACTCCTACCGACGGTCCGATATCCGTCACCGGAATAGAAAACGAAGAGATGGCGAACAAGTATCATTACTATATCAACCAGATAAAGGAAACTGATAAGTTTATCGGTGATCTCGTGGATATTTATTCGCAATTTGAAGAGCCCACAATGATCGTTTTCTACGGTGATCATCTCCCCGATCTGCAACTTACCAACGATGATCTGTCTTCCGGAGGTCTTTATCAGACTGAATACATTATCTGGACAAATTACGATCTCGAAACGGAAGAAGCACCTGACATTGAATCTTACCAGCTTTCGGCATACATTCTGGATCTTCTCGGAATCGATGACGGACTTGCGTTTGGGATTCATACTTATTTTTCTGACAGTGACAGATATGATTATCTTATGAATCTCGCCGAATATGACGCGTTGTTCGGAGAAAGGTATTATTACTCCACCAGACCTGATTACCACTCATCAGACACAGTTTTCGGAAATCGGGAAATAACACTGATATCTGCTTATTATTCCGAAGGAAAAATGGTGATAACCGGGAACGGATTCAACCGTTATTCATCGGTCTACATCAATAATAAAAAATATGACGCAACATTTGTATCCGAAACCGAACTGTTAATTGATAATTTTCAGGAGCGTTCGGATAAGGTGTACTACGTGAGCGTCGTACAAGAAGCCGAAAACGGTTATTCATTCTATACCACCAACACTGTTACAGCAGATTACTGACGGTCAACTTAGTTCTATCATTTTCCTTAAAATCGGATGTCCGCCTTTTAATTTTAAATCAAGATTTGTTCCGGCAATAAAAACTGCCCTGAAATTTCAGGGCAGTTTTTATTTTTTCTAATAGTAAAAGAGATAATATGACATTATGGCTTTCCGATAAATAATTTGACAGCTCACCGTCAGCTTCTCCGGATAAATGTCTGAAATATTGTTTTTAATATTCATTTAAAACGTAGATTACTGTTTATCAGTAACCCAGTTTTTCCGCCACAAGTATGACTTTTATCCTGTTTTTTTCTCTTTGGTATCCGCTGATCAGATAATCGCAGCATATTCTTCCCTGTCCGCTGCATCCGTCACTCATTTCACTGTTTTCCGTTTTGCAGGAAATACATTCTCCTGTCTTTGAGCAATATCCGTCTATTTTAAGCCTTTTAACGTTTGCGGGTGCCGCGATCCGCTTTACCCTCATTATTGCTTCCTTTAAATCCGGCGTGATTTTATTGTATCCCGCCACAACTATTACTTTTCCGGGACCGTACGCTATCGCGGCTATACGGTTTCCGTTTCCGTCCACGTTGTAAAGCTCTCCGTTTTCCGTTACGGCGTTTGAGGAAGTTATGTATACATCAGCGGATAATGCCTCAATGTGTCTTTCTCTTATCTGCTCTGCCGTAAGTCCTGCTTCATATCTGTCAATAAAACGGTATTTCTTACTTCTCACCAAATCTGTTATTTTGCATTCATTCAGCGTTACCGAACCGCCTAAGCCTATCCTGTCTCCCTCGCTGAGAAGTTCTTCTGTCTTTTCCATCGCTTTCTGCCTGTTCTCGACAATAAATACTTCCATATTGTTTGCTCTTAACGCATTTGCCGTTTTTTCAAGTCTGCTGTACACTACGCTTTCGGTATCTACATTCATTTCATTTTCTCCCAGTCTGCGTTTTTAATTATGACTTCTCCTATAAATTTTGCCATTCTCTCAAAACCGTCGTCTGTCGGATGTACACCGTCTACTGTACACTGTCCTATTTCCGTGCCGGTGAAGAATGTGCTTCCGTCAACAAAATAAACCTGTCTGTCTCCGTTTCCGAAAGCTTTAAGATAACTTTCCATAATAATTGCTCTTCTCTGGAAATCATCTCTGCTGTAATTGAAGTCAGGTTTTGTCACCATCAGGTAGGGGATATCCGGATGATTTTTTCTTATTGTTTCGTACAACGCGTAATGGGTCTCTCTTAAAACATCCTGTGAAGCGTTATGATCATAATCACAAACAAAAACCGACATATCGAGGCCGGATAAATATTCGGCTATCTCTTTTTCCCCTCTGGCGCTTCCGGAAAATCCAAGATTTATGTAGTCACTGTCAGTTCTGCGGGAAATTATTGACTGATAGGTTTTCCCGGGACGGGTAGCACAACCGCCCTGCGTGATCGATGAACCGTAATAAACTATCGGTACAGAATATTTATAAGGACGATGTGCATACAGTGAGGCGCCCTCCGTTAAACCTATTTCTATACTGTAAACGTTCCCATAAAGAGGCAGATTCAGCGTTATTTCTTTTTCTCCTTTTCCAAGCCTTATTTCTGACTCATATTCATCTCTTTTTTCAAAGTCAGGTTTTACTATTCCTGCAAATTTCGATCCGAATATTCCGTCTATATACAGATCAAAGCCGCTTTCCATCAGCGGAGTGGCATGATACATCTGACTTTTTTTCCCTGTTTTTACTTTCAATACCACTATTTCAGAATTTGTTTTGAAACGGATGCGTCCCCCGGCTGTATTTGCTCCGTGAAACCTTACGCCGTCATTTACCGTTTTTGCCACTTCGTCAGGAATTCTCCTGAACTGTCCTTTTTCGAGATCACTTTTGCAAAGCCCGTAAATCCCGAAAGCATTCTCTTTCAATGGATCATAAAATCTGATTCCTTCCATATTTTTTCCTCCCCCGGCTTATTATATTTTGATTACTAAAAAAAGCACAACTGCCGCTTGCCACAAAAGTCCGGCGACGTTCACTATATAAAAGTAGGTATGCTTTGTTTTGTGTCTGAATATTTCCATTGCCGCAAGAGCTCCGGCGGCTCCCCCTAAAAAACCAGTCCAAAGCAATGTTTTTTCAGGTATTCTTCTCTCACCCTTTTTGGCTTTTCTTTTATCTGAATGATAGGTAAAAAAAGCCGCAACGCTCATCACTGCAAGATAAGCCAGAAAAATATACAAATAATATTTCATCCGTTTTACCGCCCGTATTTATTCCACCATGTTTTCCCGACGTTCAACTGCACTTAAAGGTCGGTATTTGTTTTTTTAATAAAATTATTTGCTAAAAATCAAAAATCACTGCTTTTAAAGCAAAGGGGGACCATTACGGTCCCCCTCGGTTATAATTTTTCCATAAACCGCTTTGGCTTATTCAGCAGTTTTCAGTGTATTTCCTGTATACATCTCAAAATCACTTACGGTGTATCTTCCGCAATCGTTTCTGAATATCAATCCTCTGAACGATGCGGTGTTGTCGGCATACAGATCGTTTGTGTAGTCAATAGCTCCGCCCGGTATCAGTTCACCGTTTATCATTACGGAAATGTTACCGTTCGCATCATTTGCTATGAACGTAACAAGGAAGTTTTCAGTCGAAGTTGATATCAACTCGCCCATGCAGTAAAGTTTGCCGTCCTTGATTTCAAGAAGCGCCTGGTAGTAATTGACTCCGTTTTTCAGCTTGTAACCTTCTATAAGCACTCCGTCTTTGAGATCCTTACCGGTTACTTTGAACTGCATGATGTACTGGCTGGTGTAAACTGCCGCAGGAAGCTTTGCGTCAACGTTTGCGTAACCTACCTCAAACGGGAAGAGCATGTCATTGTTGAGCTCATCCTGAAGCTTGATGTCACCGACATATTCCTCTTTAACGTCAGTGGATGAAAGCACACACACCGGTGCATCACCTTCATAGTAAAGGAAATTGTTAAAGAAATGGGACGCACCTGATTCATTTGCGGTTTTGGTATACGAAATACGATAGTCATTGGCGAGGAAATTCATCGACACATCGGTACTTCCTGCCCATTTCGCAGTTCCCACAAATACGCCGTCGGCGTACAGTGATATTTCGTTGGTATCGACTTTGAAACAAAGAGCTATGTTCGTGAACTTAGCTGCGCTGAGCTGGACGGAAACAGAGGAGTCATTTGTAAGTGAAAGGACACCCGCATCACTGATAGAGAATGTTGGTACGTCAACTTTTCCTCCATTTCTGTCTTTAAAAGTAGAATCAAGCTTCGCATAAACATCGTTTGCACCCTTGGAACCAAGCATGATATCAAATTCAATAACCAGATTGGTACCGGCAGGTACTTTATCGTTGATTTCGAGGTCGAGATAATTATCAACCGTAGTCGTTGTTCCTCTCTTGTACTCGAAAGCGTACTGATTATCATTTATCTTGACCGCATTGAATGTTGCATTTTTCGGGTTGATTTTGAGCAGTGTGTCAAGTGCGGTTTCCGGAGGCTTGTCATTATTAAGACTTCCGAGTTTGTAGTCGTCATTATGACCTGATTCGACATACACCGCCTGCTTGTGATCGGTGGCAAGTCCGAGATAACTTATCTTTTCACTGAGTGACAACATTTCTTCAAAAATCACAGTTGTCTCTGTGTATCCGCAAAGCTGACACGTAGTGGTTTTGGTTTTGGTACTCCAGTCTACGATGTCATAGAATTTATGTCCTGTAGCCGGAATAGGATCTCCTACGATAACTTCTTCACCGCACAACGTGCAAACCTTGTAGTAGTAGCCTTCCTCCGTGCAGGTCGGATTTCTGTACTCTTCTCTTTCAGAAAGCGTATGTCCTGTCGGTTCCCCGATCGGTTTGCTTTTATCGAGCTGAGTTGCTCCGCAAACCGAGCACTGTTTTATATAATAAGATCCTATCAGACAGTTGGACGGAATCGGCTCACTGACTTCAACAAAAAGGTTATTTCCGTCTTTGTCAACGTGCTTACAGTCTGCATGCTCCGCACTCGGTCCCTGCACCGGAACAAAAGCAGATTCAACAAACGCAAGCCTTGCAATATAGAAAGTATATCCGTCGTCTCCGGCATCATAATATACTGTGCCATCATCTCTGGTATCCGGTATACCATTGGACCAGCCGGTTGTATTGATTTGTATCGAATACAGCTTGCTCAAATCAGGGGACCTTGATGAACCTATCGTGGGTATATTTATCGTAAAGGTGTTCCAACCGGCCTTGTACCTGTTATCTGTTGTCGCAGCAAAAACAGTGCTGTAATATGACCATCCTTCGTCACTGTCAGCACAGTCGAAAAGCAACATAAATCTGAAATTGTCATCAACCATCTTCTGATCAGCATAGAACACAAACTCAATAGTGGTACTTCTCTGGGAAAAACTTTGCCACCACTCATTATCCACAGGCAAAAGGAGTTGCGTCTGACCACTCTTGAAGTTGGAAAACTTTATCGCCAAAGTATCATTGCTTCCGAGCATATTCTCCGGAAGCTCCTCGACTGCTTTGGTAAACTCCGTCTCACCGAAAATAAACTTATTGTTTTCGGCGTCATAAACCAAAGTTACCGCCGGTTCGCACTGCACGGTAATGTTACCGTCGACATCTTCATAAGGATAAACTCCGGTAACCGTTCCGCTTCCGGCGTTGAAGTTATTGAAGCTTACAGTCTGCTTGAAGGTGTCGAATGCAAACGCCTGCGCGCCTTCTGAATCAACATAAGTAGAGGTTCCATAAGCAGCCGGTACAAAGAGCTCAAATGCCGCATCGGCTATCGGCTCTCCTCCGTTTTCATCACTGCAAAGAGTAAGGGTTGTTTCAGCGTATGTGGCCGAAAGAATGTCTAACTCTCCATATTTCGGAGCAATTCCGTCTGTCCATGTGAATTTGACAACTGCACCTTCAGCAGTCCATGTACCCTTGATTTCTCCGCCTTCAGCAGTTTTATCCGGGTGATATGTGATGTTGCCGTCTACGTCTACCGAGAAATATGTGTTATCCTTGTACAGTATCGAAGTGGTGGAGTAACTTCCGGTTTCTACTCCGTAATCCTGTTGGAGATCAACAATATCATAATTACCTTCGCCTGCATCGGTTATCTTGGAAAGACAAATGATGTTTGACATCAGGAGAGCAGATGAGAAAACGCTGTTTTTCATCTTACCCTTGGTCGTATCCGTGTACAGAGAAAGAACAGACTCACGGTCTTTCTTAATCACGTCGAAATATTTGGTATAAGTATCTATGTAGGAAATATCCGAGCCCTCGTATACTCCCGTTGTCTCTTCATCACCGTTCATTATGCATACGTCGTCGATGTAGAAAAACGTTTCAGCGTCGGTCGAGCTTGTGATCGAAAAACGGTAAAGTCCGGGAAGTTCCGATTCCCACAGAGGATAACTGTTGCTTGTATAAGCCAGCTTGTTTGTCTTCTTGATTCCGTCGATGTAGATGTCATACACGCCGTTCTGATCATCTATGAGCAACGACACGGTTATCCAGCCTCTCTTATCGTCAGGATCATCACCGTATATGACGTTACCGGCACAGTCCTTTATGTAACCGTTACCGAAAACTATGAAATCCTGGGTAATAGACGTACTTCCGCCTTTTCTTCCGTAAACCTTTGCCTCAGAGCCGAAGAGTCCGTCTTCAAACCGGACCTTGAACTGCACCATGTGCTCCGAGAACAGTCCCTCAACAGCTCCGTCAACTTTCAGATCCATGTAAGGGTCGGTTTTCTTTCCCTGCTCACGGTGTATAAGAAGTGTGCCGTCGGTCGTGGATCCGAACTTTTTGTCAATAACGTACGATCCGCCGTCCTTGACGGGGAAGTTCAGAAACGTTGAGTACGGCTGACTTTCGGACGGTATGTTTCCGCGCTTTGCGGCATCAAAAGTGAAAAACACAAGATATCCGCTTCTTGTACCGTCGTTATCGATGTTAACGTCGCCTGTGTCAGGATTCTCCGGTTCTTCCTGCTCATCGTCGTCATCCGGATCGTCAGGAACATCGTCCGGCTTGCACGAAAACAGCGTTCCCAGAGGAAGCATAAGCAACGCAAGCAGTAACGCCAGCAATCTTATTTTCTTCATATATTGCACTCCTTTGCAAGATATATTTTCGTGCCCTTATTATATCATTATTTATACCGTTAGACAATGCAAAAAATCAATATCGGGATGTATTTTATATACATCAGACGACATTTTTTATGGGAAAAGTGTAGAAAAAATCACGTGATTTTTTACACTTTGTGCGATATAACGAACTTTGACTATCAGTTTTGTTCATTTTGACTTTTCCTCGTTGAGTTTCTGCTCACCAAATTTCTGAATTTGGGCTGAGACGGGAAAATCAGTGCTGCAATAAAACCGAGAACGATTGCCGCCGTTATACCGGCTGCGGTACCTGAAAGTCCTCCGCTGATTATCCCGAAGGCTCCGTGCTCGTCGATTGCTTTTGCCGTACCCTTCGCCAGCGAATACCCGAAGCCGGTAAGGGGAACGGTCGCTCCCGCCCCGGCAAATTCAACAAGCGGTCTGTACACCCCCACAGCAGTAAGCAAGACTCCTGAGCACACATACGCGACAAGTACACGAGCAGGTGTCAGCCCTGTTTTGTCGATGATTACCTGGGCAAGCCCGCATAAAGCTCCGCCTACAACAAATGCCTTGATTATACCGATCGTCATTTCCGCCATTTTTGCCGTTTTCACTCCTTTGTTTATTGTGTTTACCTGCATTTTAACAACCTCTGCCATCAGATCAAAGTGAGCTGAATCTGACCAGATGCGCTATTCCCGGTATAGCAAGCCCTTGCAGAACGCTGGTCGGACTCATAAGCGCTCCCGTCCCGACAAGCAAAACATTTCTGAGCCTGCTTTCCGCGAACCTTTTCATTATGAATCCGGCTGTAACGGCCGCAGAACATCCGCAGCCTGAGCCGCCGCTGTGAAGATCCTGCGCTTCGCTGTCGTACAGGAGAATCCCGCAGTCTGTGAAATTTTCTCCCAACCTCAGCCCTGACGATGAAAGCAGTTCATAGCAGATCTCATGTCCTTCTCGTCCGAGATCTCCGGTCAGTATCAGATCAAAATCGTCAGGATGATTGCCGCTTTCAGTGAAATAAGTGTAAAGCGTTGCCGCCGCAGCGGGTGCCATTGCCGCGCCCATGTTGCTTTGATCTGTTATTCCTTTATCAACTATTCTTCCGGGCAAAGCCTCCGTTAACGCTACGCCTGTGCTTTCCCCGCCTTTTCCGATTATGAACGCGCCGGATGCTGTCGCCGTCCACTGAGATGTCGGCGGTCTTTGGCACCCATAACCAAGCGGGAATCTGAACTGCCTTTCTGCCGCGCTGTTGTGAGAAGATGACACCGCCGCGGCTCTTGAAAAATATCCCGCGTTTACGCTCATTGCCGCCAGAATCAGACTTTCAGCCGCCGTTGAACAAGCTCCGTACAAGCCAAAAAAAGGTATTCCGAAACCTGCAAGACCGAATGACGATCCGGTACACTGATTCATAAGGTCTCCGGCAAAAACAGCTTCCAGATCTTCCGGTCCAAGCCCGGATTTTTTCAGAGCGAAATTGAGCGCCAGTCTCTGCATCTCGCTTTCCGCCTGCTCAAATGTTTTCTTACCGAATTTGTCTGTCGGGTCGGTCAGATCGAAATATCTTCCGAGATTTCCCTTTGATTCGGTATACCCTCCGACAGCAGAAGACGCCAGAATTTCCGGTCTGACGCCGAATTTTATTATTCCGGACATTTTTCACCTCAGACTTTGAACGCTTTCAGTACGTAATAGAACACACCGTATACAACCGAGGACAACGTCCCGAAAAGTATAACAGGTCCCGCCACACTGAACAGCTTCGCTCCTATTCCCAGAACAAGTCCCTCGGCTTTGTTGTCGATAGCCGGAGAAACGACCGCATTCGCAAAGCCGGTTATCGGCACAAGCGTACCGGCTCCTGAATGTCTTGCAACGGAGTCGTAAAAGCCAAGTCCGGTCATAACAACGGAAACAAGTATAAGCGTAACCGAGACCATTACCGGCGCAATCTCCTTTTCCATCCCGAGCCAAAGGTAAAAATATTGGAGCACCTGCCCAAAGGCGCAAATAGTACCTCCTGCGGCAAACGCTTTCACCGTGTCTTTTATTACCGGAGACGGCACGGCGTGTTTTTTCACGTATTTTTTATACTCGGTGTTTGTCAGGTTCATTTCTTCTGCCTCCCTGTTCCGATCTTGCCTTTATTTTCACCTGCGCCGCCGGTCTTTATACGTTTTCTTCCTTTCCGAAGTATTTTTTATGTTTTTCGCTTTATTTTCGGTTTTTTTGTGTTATAATGTGGTATAATGTAGTCACGATAAAATCACAAAGGAGACAGGATGAATATTTTCGTACTTCACTGCGGCGGAACAATAAGCTGCCGGATCAACGGAGAAGGTTACCTTACTCCGTCGTCAGACATGAAAAAAATGTTTTCCGAAATTTCAAAAGAATTCGGAGACATCACCTTTACTCACGGCAAGGTCAGGCTTTTCCTGAGCGAATACCTCAACGGCTGCAAGCTGAACAGCATTATTTCAGCTGTCAAAAATGCTGTGGATAGCGGTAGTTACGACGGTATTACGATAACTCTCGGAAGCGACACAGAGGCTTATGCAGCCGCAGCCATAGGCTACTTTTTCGGAAATAATTCAATTCCGATAGTCACAGTAAGCTCCGATCTGCCGGCAGAATTTCCCGGATCAACGGCGCTTCTCCATCTTAGAGCCGCTGCCGCACTCATATACTGCGGAAATCTGAGGGGAGTTTATTCTGTTTCGGCAGATTCCGACAAATCGGTGCGTGTCAACCGCGCCACACGGCTCATCCGCCGCCTGAAAAATCCCGACGGAGTATTTTCGGCTGGTCAGGAATACGGAAAAATCAGCTTTCCGGAATCCGGTCTGCCATTTTTCTCAAAAAATCCTCTTTACTGTGAAACAGAGTCCGACGCTGTGCTTCGCTGTCCGGAATTCGGTGTGAATTCCCCGGTAATGCACATTACAGTAACACCCGGTATGATTTATCCGCGTCCTCCGTCGTCTGTAAAATCGGTTATACTCGGAGCATATCATTCCGGAACTCTCGACACCGAAAGCAGGAAAACAGAGAAATTTGCCAAGCTTTGCAAAAAGAAAAATATAACTGTTTTCACCGATTCGACAGGCACCGGGAGTGATTATCTTAGTACCAAAAAATTTTCTCAGCTCGGATTTTTCCGACTGCCTCCGGACGTTTCTGCCGCGGCGTTTTACATGAAGCTCTGGATCCTCGCCGAAAGAAAAGATCCTGAGACGGTACGTCAGGTGTACACATCCTACGCGGGAGATATTCCACCGATAAATATCACGGACCAAGGCGGTGAGAATAACGGACGCTGAACTTTTTGAGCTTGCTTTGCGTGCCGCAAACTGTCTGCCGAAAACAAACAGAAGTATAGGCACCGAAAACGAAACAACTTTACATTCTGCTCTTAAATATTGTTTCCAGCCCGATCCGAAATTTCATGAATTGCGGATTTCGGGTTACATATGCGACGCTTTTTCCGGTACGACTGTATACGAAATACAAACAAGACAGCTGTACAAGCTCCGCAGAAAACTGAGCGTTCTCCTCCCGGAATACCGGCTTACCGTTGTCTATCCTGTAATCACCGAAAAAAGAGTAGTACTGAGCGATGCGGATGGAAATGTTGTAAGAGAATACAAAAGTCCGAAAAAAGGCAGTATCATGGCACTTGCCGCCGAGCTTTACGGTATCCGGGAGTTTCTGACTCATCCGCGCTTTTCAGTGGCTGCGGTATACCTCACCGTTGCAGAAATGAGAAAATTAACGGCCGGAAAACGGAAGAAAAGTACGGTTGCCGACAAAATTCCGGAAAAATTTTCACATGTCGAATTTTTTCGGGAAGCGGAAGCCTACCGCTCACTGCTTCCCGAATCGCTGGCTGACAGTTTTACCGCCGCTGACTTTTTCCGCGCCGCAAAAGTTCCGGAAAAAACCGGTAGGCCGGCATTGAATGTGCTGACAGTTACAGGCGCAGTCATGAAAACGGGCAAATCAGGAAGGTGCATTCTCTATTCCAAAACATCTCAACACAGCGAAACTGTATGATCGTAATACAACAGTACTTTGATGTCTTACTGTTTTACCTTCAGAATATCGGACATTAAACATACTGTGACTGTCTCTGTTACGGCAGAAGAAACCATTTGCGCCGGTATAAACATCCAACAGGTATAAACATCCAACAGAAAAAGTATGTTCAGAACAAAAAAGCCCGGAAACAACTCGCAAAATGAGTCCTGTTTCCGGGTCTTGTTTGTATTCAGCGTTCATGAGTACCGCAGTCTGCAAATAACAGACAATCTATCTGACCGACAGATCTTCCGATATTACTTGACCGCTGACTGATCGTTACTGTTTCTTTTTCTTCTGCGGCAGTCCCTCGCATATATACGAATCAAACCGGTCAGCGCACCTGCTCCACTCCTCGGCAGTCTTTACCGTCCAGGCAAATACCGGTGTGCCGAACAGCTTTCTGCAAAGGAAGACCGATATTCTTCCGGCTTCGTTGTGGTTATACGCGATGAAGTCAGGTCTTGACACAAAATCAAACATCAGATTTTCAAGCATGAAATTTTTTGGTGTGATCTTTCCGTCCTTGGTCATTCCGGTCGCAAGCTGTCCCCTGATTACTTCCGGACGGCAGTCTCTGAACCATTTGAGTACCATCGGGTTGAAAGATTCCACACAATATTCCCCATTGTATTCGTCAAGTATTTCCGCGGCTATCGGAGCAACCGAAACGTCCTTTCCCGAAGCTTTGAGTTCCACTATCAGCGGCACCTTACCGTCAATGACTTCAAGCGCCTCTTTCAGCGTCGGTATGCCGTATTCGCCGAGTTCTGCCGCAGAAAGCGCAGAGACTCTGGCGTTTTCTCCGTACAGTCTCATGAGATTTTCGTCGTGTACGACCATCGCAATTCCATCTGCGCTTACCTGAACGTCCAGCTCGATACCGTAACGGTTTTCAACTGCCTTTCTGAACGCCGCCAGACTGTTTTCGACAATCCTGCCTCCGAACATTCCTCTGTGAGCGAAGACCTTTCCGTTGAATGCTGACAGATCGGGTCTGTCCTTTAACCTCGGAGATATGGAAGCAAGATATGCTCCCGTCAAACCCGCTACCGCTGTCAGCGCCAAAAATCTCTTTTTCATATTTACCCTCGCTTTCGTAATAAAAACGGTCATCTGAACTGCGCTCCCGCCGTAAGCAGCGGCGGGCAAACACTGTCATTCAAAACTTTCAAAACAAGGTGTCGCTGAATTATATTAACCTCAGCCTGCCTCTGTCAGTTTTATTGTTTGTCATATAAAATTACATCCGCATCGGTTTCTGTCATGTGTTATGTTATGCTTCGGAAGCGACGTTTTATACGTTTCGGAATAAAAACATCCGCGTAAAGCATTAACAGTATCCGTCTGAGATGTCGTCACAAAATCAACCGCCATCCGTTCACTCCTGCGCAGTGCCGGCACTGTTTTCCGTTACCGTTCTTCTCACACCTTAAATCTGCGGAACCGGATTTCTTATTCCCGTAACGTCGTAATCGGGCACCTTTTACTGCTCATCACCAGCGTTTTCCCTGACAAAAGAACATTGCCTGGGGATCAGTTTGCTTTTCAGCAAAGATTCTGCTTGCCTACCCGGGAACATCACGTAGCTTCAACCGTTGCCTACTCTATTTTCAAGCTCATGTGCAATATACTCGCTTTCAGACGTTTTCTGAAAGGAATATCACAGGCAAAAAATATTTTATGCCTGTGCAGTTTTGACCTCCGCAGTTTCCGCGGCACCTTTCTGTGAGGATACCGAATCGCCGTGTCTTACAAAGATCACTACCACAAAAGCGGCAAGCAGGAAAAACGCCGCATACGGGAAAAGCAGAAGAAATCCTGCCGAATCACTGAAAACATCAAAGAGAAATCCGGTTATCAGCGGAGTTGCGATCTGCGCCGCCATGGAAAAAGTATAGTAAAGTCCGGTATATTTTCCTACATCCGCTCCCCGGCTCATTTCCACCACCATCGGGTAGGAATTAACGTTTATCGCCGCCCACGACACTCCCAGCAGTGAACAGAGAATGTATAGCCAGACCGTATCATGCCGTATGAAGAAAATACCGACCGCAGTAAGCAGCAGCAACGCCAGACTTACAAGTATCGTTTTCTTTCTTCCCATTTTCATCGACAGCATGCCGAGCGGAACAAAGCTACCCAGTGCGACAATACTCGACACAAGCATCGGCTTTGAATACTGCCCGTCGCTCAGTCCCCAAATGCTTTGAGCATATCTTGTGTAATTTGTCTCTATCGCGCTGTACGCCATATACCACAGAAATACTGCGGTAAGAAGTAACAACAAACTTTTTAATACAGAGCCTCTCAGCTTCACACCCTTGTTCGTTCTGATAAGTTTTTCTTCCTCGGTCTCTTCTTCATGGGGCATCTCGGCAACCAGTTTATTTTCGTTAACCGTTACAAGCATCACCGCCATGCTGACAAGCATGAAAGCCGCGGCAACAAGGAACAGAATGGTGTAATTGCTTTCACCACCCAGCAGTATTGTTATAGCCTGAATGAAAATCATTCCGACCGCACCCATCAGGTTTACTACCGCGTTTCCTTTTGAGCGGAGCGGCTTTGGCGTAACATCCGGCATAAGCGCTACCGCCGGAGACCGGTAAAAACTCATCGCAAGCAGAAGTCCTCCCACCGCAATGAAAAAACCCGCAAAAGAACCTTTCAGATAGGAAAACGGCATCAGAAGCATAAATACCACCGCGGCAGATATACCTGCCACTATGTACGGCATACGTTTTCCGAGCCTTGTATGCGTTCTGTCTGAAAGCGCACCGAAGAAAGGCAGGAGAAACAACGCGAGTATATTGTCAAGAGACATTATTATGTTGATTACGAACTGATTGTTTCCGATCAGATTTTCAAGCATCAAGGGAACTTCATTGTTGTATAGTTGCCAGAAAGCCGATATAGTCATGAACGCAAGTCCAACCAGCGCCGTCCTCTTGTAATCCAGTTTCATCTCTTTCATCTCCGTGCCAAGTAACTGTTTATATATTATCACACTACGCCGATATCTTTCAAGAATAATTTGTAAACTATTAAAAAAAATTTGGACCTGATAATATCGTCGTTGTATATTTTCACACATTTTCCGTTTTCAAACGCCATTTTAGATATCATTTTCCTCTGTTTTCCGCAGATCTGACAGAATTGTTTTGTTTTGTCAAAAAAATACCGGAAAAATCTCGCCGGCTATTGATTTCAAGGCTCAGAAGTGTTATAATATATGTATATTGTGCGTACAACGCATACTGTTTGCGGAGGTATAAAATGTTCAATGTTTCGAAAGTGACCGGCGACCTTGTCGACTGGATAAAAAATTGGTTTGAGGAAAACGGAAAAGGGTGCAACGCCGTAGTTGCTGTTTCAGGAGGAAAAGATTCAAGCATAGTTACCGCACTTTGCGTAAAAGCTCTCGGAAAGGAGAGAGTCATCGGAGTTCTTATGCCCAACGGCGTACAGAGCGACATAAGCGACTCACTTGCGCTGGTCGAACACCTCGGCATAAGGTACTTCACACTCAATATTTCCGGTGCGTTCAACGCGGTTCTTGACAGCATGAAAGCACAAAACATCGAACCGAGCGAGCAGACTGTGATCAACCTGCCTCCGAGAATCAGGATGAGCACCGTCTACGCTCTGTCCCAGACATTCAACGGAAGAGTCGCCAACACCTGTAATCTTTCCGAGGATTATGTCGGTTACGCGACAAGATACGGAGACGGCGCGGGAGATTTCAGCCCTCTCGGAAACCTGACAGTGGACGAAGTCAAGAAAATCGGAATTTACTTAGGACTCCCCCAAAACCTGGTAGAAAAAACGCCGTCTGACGGTCTTTGCGGCAAAAGCGATGAGGATAAGCTCGGCTTCACATACGCTGTGCTTGACAAATATATCCGCACCGGAGTCTGCGAAGACCCAGAAACAAAAGCAAAGATCGACCGTCTGAATAAAATCAACGCATTCAAGCTCAAACCCATTCCGTCATTTGTCCCGGACAAACAGGATATCTGACAAAAAACATAAAAAATAATTTTTCCTGCCGCTCCGGCTTTCATGCGGCAGAAAAAACGCACCCGTAATCATCTATGCGGGTGCGTTTTTGTTTTCATTAACGAATTCCGGTATATTTGCGACGTTATTTCAACAGGTAATAAAACAGCAAATTATTTCGTTACTCGCTCAGCCGTAAAATCCGCTTATACCTTATTTCATCAAGCAGTTGACGTTCTTATGTCACTGCTGAGGAATTTGCAAAAAACATCTCCTGCGCACTGCACAAACCCATGCCGGGCTGTACACCACATACGCAACACAGGTTAACTTAGGAAAAGGATATTTCCCGATATCCCCGGAATAATCCCGCTATGCAAAGGAACAGTCGGAAATGATCTTGCGTCAAATCCTTGCGCATATGTAAGACAGAGTTTTTTCGCGGATATTGGCAGCGGATCATAACACACCGTTCAGAGTATTCTTTACGGCTTCATCAAAATTCCCAAGCAAAGACATTTTGTGAGGCATCCACTCAAAACTCGGACCGCTCACCGTATTTTCGATTGCTTCGTTTATATTTCGAATGTTGAGTGACAATGGAAAATCATATATCCTGTTTTCAAAAACAATGTCAAGCATCTGCCGGATATCATCCTCCGGTGTTGCTTTCCCGCGCAACAGCGAAGAATAATACTCGCTGTGCAGACTCTTCTCGCCTGCGTATTCTTCACTTGAATAATATGCCATCGCTTCAAGTATATATGAGATTTTATCCGTCTGCACCTCATTTGCGCGTTTCGGGATCACGTAACACTGTGCATTTTCATACTGAACGGTGTTTGCGTACTCAGTTTGTGTATTATAAAGCTTCGGAAGCGGCAGAATTCCGAAATAGTAATCCATTTCACGCACTTTTTTCACTGTGCCTATCCTCGTGACATAAAATGCGGCTTTGCCTTTCATGAAGCCGCTGTATGCAATGTTCTGCCATCCGTCTGCCGGATCTTCTCCGACAACTTCATCAAGGTCAAGAAACCAGTTACTGTTTGTAATATTTCCGAAAAGCTGCCAGACACTGAAAACCGCATCTTCAAACGCCATACTGTTTATGTTACTCTTTATGCCTTCCGGACCGTCTGACCGAACAGTGGGAGTATAGCCGCCGGCCGTAAGAAAAGCGACCGCCGTCTCCTTCTGTGTGAACAAACCGTAATTACCTGTGCCTTGATAACCCGGATCCCAGATATTTTTTTCCGGATCGTTTTCGGCAGTACTGTGCAGCTGTGCCACAACCATCAGATATTCAAGCGTCCACCCGCCATGACAGCCTATTCCGCTTTTGACTATCCGGTGAAGCTCCGATTCGCTGAGTCCCTTGTTTTTCGTTGCAAGAATATCAGCATTGAAAAGAACACACCATGTCGCCTCTTTATCAACCGTACAAAGATCACCGATAGCCAGATAAGTCCCTCCGGCAAGCGACAGATCTTCTGCTATCCCCTGATCCCACCACCCCTGTGTGAAATCAATATAGTTTGCCGTATTGAAATCGACCGGCCGCGACCGGACCGCCAAATTCATTCCGTCACGGATGCTTGCCATGGCAACGTCGTAAGAATCATCTGAGCTATCCACAGCATAATTAAGCTCTTCATAAAACGACGCTGTCGCCGCTCTTTTTATTTCTACTCCGAAATTTTTCTTTATGATACGGTTTCTGTTCGCCACTGCGTCTGCTATCCGGTCGTCGCCGAGATTATCTTTTTCAACGAGATCGGTTATGTTGAATTCATATCCGTAAGATTGGTCTTGGGACGTCAGAACGGTGAAGGTATCGCTGAACATCAGTGCTTCTCCGTTGTAGGACGGCGAAAGGTCTCTTGCCTTCGGTACGATTTTGATTTCCGCGGTAAGAACCAGAGGATCGCTTCCCGGAACCGTAATAGTTGCGTTAACCGTGTATGTTCCGAGATTTGTCGCACCGTTTTTACCGTTTTCCCCGCCTGTATAGGTAACCTCAGCACCGTCCGGCAACTTACCCGTTATGCTTATAGTATGTTCGTTGCCGTCGTATTCAAAGCTTTTTGACAAAAAACGAAGGATGTCCCGGTCATTGCCGTCGCTTTCCGATGCCGGACCGCCGTCTGACCCCGGCAGTTTTTCTCCGGTTCCGTTTGTTACGTTTTCGCTGTCCTCGTTTTGCTGATCATTGCAGCCGATGACAAAGCAAGTTATCAAGGTAGCCAGTATCAGCAGCACCGAAATGATTTTTTCATTACATTCCTCCTTAAATATTTCAAAACTGTTGAAATATACCGCCCGTTATCGGCCTTTCACAACATTTTGAACTCAGAGCGCGGTCGTTTTTGATTTAAGCTGATTTCGGGGGGTTCCGGATTTAAGTTTTTAATCCCGTGAGCCGTTTTACTTTCAGAAATACAGCGTGTAGCTTTCGCCTGGCAACGTCAGCATTTCGGCTGTATTATCCGACACTGTGAAATTTATCGCTTTTCCGGCAGAATTAACTGCTTTTGACAGTTTTTCTTTCGTCCTGAGTCTGAACCTGTTTCCTGCCTTTGACTTGACGTAAAGTCTCAGCAGTTTTCCACTTTCAAAATCCGCTCCGATCTCAAATCCGCCTCTCGCCGTCAGTCCCCTGTAACTTCCGGTTTGCCATTCGGCCGGCAGAGCCGCGATCGGCCTTATGTAACCTTCGTGACTTTGCAAAAGCATTTCCGCAACTCCGGCGGTCGCTCCGAAGTTGCCGTCTATCTGAAACGGCGGGTGAGTGTCCCACAGATTCCCGAGAAGTCTGGTTTTCAACAGTCTTTCAAAAACCGAATATGAGTGTTCACCGTCACCGGTCCTTGCCCATGCGCAGAGTCTGTGGCAGATGGACCACCCTGTACTGCCGTCTCCTCTCTCCCTCAGAGAGACCTTCGCCGCTTCCAGCCATTCCGGTGTTTCCGAATTTATCAGAGTTCCCGGGTACAATCCGACAAGCTGTGAAATATGTCTGTGCTGATATTCTCCTATTTCCCCGTATTTCTTTTCTTCTCTGTACTCCTTGATCTGCCCTGATTCCCCTATCTGAACAGGATCCAGTTTGTCTATCTGTTCTTTCAGAACCGGTATCAGAGGATCATCCTCTCTTCCGAGCAATTCTGCGCATTTCAAAGTCAATTTGTGGTTTTCGTAAATCATCTGCTGGTCAAACGCGCAGCCGACGGTCTGGTAGTATTTTCCGTTATGCCGCTGCTCCGGCGACGCAGAATGCTGCGCCAGGTATATCCCATCGGTTTTTTTCAGACACTTTGACAGAAACTCAGCCATACCGTAAAGCGCCGGATAAGCGTGCTTTTCAAGTATCTCCCTGTCTCCCGTAAAATCATAGTAATCATAAAAAAGTATCGAGGTGAAAGCGCCGGTGCCGGGTCCCGAATGGCTGTTGACTGACGCTCCGGATATACTGTACGGCCACGCACCCGTTCCTATCGTCCAACCGTTTTTACCTTTACCGGATTCCTCGGTTCCTTCTGCTCCGGTCTGTTCAAGGTAGTTGTCGGCATTTATCTGCGCAGCTTTTCTGAATGCTTCGTTGTAATCGCAGTAGCTTTTGAACATTTCGGTCAGGTTGGTGTTGAACGCCGGCCAGTAATTCATCTGCTGGTTTATGTTGTGCCAGTAGCCTGCGCTCCACGGCGCACTTTCATACATATTCCAGATCCCTTGGAGATTGGCGGGCAGGCAACCCTCCCTTGAGGACGCGATAAGAAGATAACGTCCGTACTGGAACACCAGCTCTTCAAGATATCTGTCCTTATTCCCTTCTCTGTAAGCATTAAGCAGTTCATCGGTAGCGACATCAGGTCTGTAAACTCCGCCTAAGTCAATGCTTACTCTTGAAAAATACTCCGAGTGATCTTTTATATGGTCGGATCTCAGAGTGTCATAGTCTTTATTCATCGCAAGCCGCAGATATCTGCTGACCTTTTCATGAGGATAGCTGTTTTTATCTGTTTTATGCTCCCGGTCTGCGAGAAAGACTTTCTCGTCCATTACATAATTTGTTCCTACCGCAGTTATCATTACGGCTTCGTCCGCACCCGTAACCCGGATTATTCCGTTTTCGCCGTTTGCATCGTTTTCTGAAATCAGCTTTCCGCCGACCGGAATAACTGCTGTCTGTCCCTCAAAATTTATCCCGTACCAGTGCATTTTACCTGAAATCACGATACGGTTTTCCTCTGCCACCGACTTTCCGCTCTTTCCTTTGCCGTCTCCCGGCACAGTCAGATAATCCTTTACATACGGAACTTTTACGCGCAGTGTAAAATCAAGCCTTCCCTTTTCCGAGCACGTGAGTCTGATCACCAGCACCTTATCCGGATAGCTGGCAAAATATTCTCTTGCAAAGTATACTCCGTCACTGCTGTAACTCACGCTCACAACCGCACTGTCAAGTGACAGCTCACGCCTGTAGCCTGTCACGTTTTTATGTCCGAATTCTATTTCGATTTCAGCAAAGCTGTTCAGCCCCTCTCTGTTTGCCGGAGGTCTGCCCGGTTCCGCCGAACCCGGTCCGTAAGGATTTGCCAGGCTGTTTTCCGTCACCTGTATCCTTTCGGTATCGTATCTTCCGAACACATTAGCTCCGAGATATCCGCAGCCTATCGGCAAAGACATTCCTTCCCAACCTTCATTTGAATTTTCCGCCGGCTCAAAATACTGAAGTTTCATTGGTTTCATTCCGATTTTTCCTGATATCATTACGGTTTCCGCCTTTCATCAATATTTTCAAACTGCAACCTTCGGTTTACTTATATCATGCTTTTTTCTCTGTGTCAACAGCAAATACTTTATTGCAACGCGGCAGATTCCCTTCCGGGAGCGCTAATGCCCGCCCGCAATCCCGTTTTTCCGATATGTAGCTTCAAAACCGATTTCCGCGTGCGGCAACCCGAGATATTCTCCCCATTTCGGATAAATCCGGCAAAACCGAAAAAAATTTTTCTAAAACGCAAAAAACATATTGACAAACATCAATACGTATGGTATCATATAGACGACCGTCAATATGTTTGACGACTAAAACATAAGGAAATGCAAATTTTATATGCTGATCTGCGGTTTTGCGATAGTCAAAACCAAAAACAGAAGGAGAAAAAATGACTGAACACGAAGCAGCCGGAATCTGTAAGGCACTCGGCGAACTCAACCGCATCAAGATAGTACGGTCACTTGCAAACGGAAGCAAGTGCGCAAGCCGGATACTCTCCGAACTTGACATAACCCAGCCAACACTTTCGCACCACATGAAGTTTCTGACAGAGTGCGGACTCGCAGTTACCAAGCGCTGCGGGAAAAACACGGTATACACCCTTTGCTGCAAGAAGCTTGATCAGTTCAAGGCTTTCATTTCAGAGCTTGAATGTCTGAAAAATTCAGATAATGACTGTCCTGACGATTTAAACCGTGACCTGAGCGAAACCGAAACCCGGAAAAACAAATGATATTGGTCTTTGTTTCTTGCCTTACGGCGTCAGCCAAAATCTGAGAAAAACAGGAATACAGAAAATTAACATCATTTCCCGCTATACTTTTGCGCTACCTATCCCACTGCATAAAAAATTTCCGGCGAGCCGGATAGCTTATGAAAGGAAACCAATATGAGCAAGGTAAAAACAATTTTGAAGATAGCCGCCCCGATGCTTGTGATAGCAATAATTACGGGCATGTTCATTTACAAGTCCGAGACAAAAAAGAAAAGTGAAAACACAGATCTTCAATATCCACTTGAAATCACAGAAATCAATATTGATGATCTCCGGTCACACGGTATGCCGTTAATACTCGATTTCGGCTCCGACACCTGTCCCCCGTGCCGGGAAATGCACCCTGTGCTTGTAACCCTTAACGAGGAATTTCAGGGCAAAGCACTGCTGCATTACATAAACCTCAGCTATCCGGTCGAGGGAGCGTCGCAGTTCCCGTTGCAATATACACCTACCCAGTTCTTTTTCAACGCCGACGGTACGCCGTTTGTGCCTTCAAAAGAGCTGTCAGAGGCACTCTATTTCAATTATTACAGCGACAAAGAAAGCGGCAGTCTTGTCTATACCGCCCACATAGGTGCTCTTTCTGAATCCGAACTTCGGGCAATACTCTCGGAAATGGGGGTTGAATAATGCTTGAAAACTGGCTTGAAAGTCTTGCCGGACTCATCGGTACCGGCACCGTTCCGGCTCTTGTCTTTTCGTTCGTTGCAGGCGTTCTGACTTCTTTTACGCCGTGCTCGCTTTCAAGTATTCCTCTCATAATCGGCTTTGTGGGGGGAACAGGAGAAAAAAACACCAAACGGGCTTTTGCCTATTCAGCCGTTTTTGCCGCCGGCTCCTCCGTCACTTTTGTCACACTCGGAGTGATCGCGGCTCTTGCCGGTAAACTTATCGGAACCTTTTCTTCTGTCTGGTATATCCTGCTCGGTGTGATTATGGTACTGATGGCGTTCCAGACCTATGGCATTTACAATTTCATACCATCGTCTTACCTTGTGTCCAAAAACAAAAAAACCGGCGTTGTGGGTGCGTTCCTTTCCGGTATCCTGAGCGGAATTTTTTCCTCTCCATGCTCCACACCGGTGCTTGTGGCACTGCTTGCCGTGGTGGTCGGACGCGGCAGCCTGATCTTCGGGATAATTCTCATGATCCTGTATTCAGTCGGATACAGTACACTGACACTTATCGCCGGAACTTCTGTCGGGTTTGCGCAGAAGCTGAAGTCTGGAAACAAATACCGGCTTGTCTCGAATATATTCAATATTCTTCTCGGGACCGCTATTTTACTCATCGGACTCTATATGTTCTGGCTGGCGTTCTGACCCAAAAGCCGGTTTTATCAGAGTTAAATTTTCCTGTGTTAAGGATTCTATTTTTTTTGACTTTCGGGTAAATAGCAGAAAAATTTTTCTGTATTTCAGGCATAACCATCCGTTAATTACTAACCACAAAATATAATCTGTTTGATCAATGTAATCAAACATATCTGCAAATCCGAATGAAGGAGCAAGGCGGTCTGCATACGCAGACCGCCTTGCCTTTAAGAGTAATATTTTCACTGAATATCTTGTTTTGGCTATTATCCGAACTTATCGATTTTGATATACGAAACATAGTCACAAAAACATTCTTTGAAAAGTTGAAGATTACCTATTTGCAAAAATTTTCAACGTAATTAAGTATAGCCGCAGAAACTATTTCCACAGCTTTATCCCTCCCGCTGACTTCGTTTACCGCCGTCTTTTTGTTTTCAAGATTTTTATACACCGAGAAAAAATGCCTCATCTCATCAAAAATATGCGACGGCAGCTGATCAATGTCGGTGTACTTGTTGTACATAGGATCGTTGAACGGTATGGCGATTATCTTCTCATCGTTTCTGCCGTTGTCTATCATCGAAATCACTCCAATGGGATAAGCGCGCACAAGCGTCAGCGGTTCAATAGGCTCGGAACAAAGCAGCAGAACGTCAAGCGGGTCGTTGTCGTCTCCGTACGTTCTCGGGATAAAACCGTAATTTGCCGGATAGTGCGTTGAAGTGTAGAGTATGCGGTCAAGTATTATGAAACCCGTCTCCTTGTCAAGCTCGTATTTTTTCTTACTCCCTTTTGAAATCTCTATTACACATATAAAGTCTGTCGGAGTTATACGTTTGGGAGATATATCGTGCCAGATATTTGACATAGTTTTTCCTTTCGTCTTATTTGATTCCGGTCCGGCTCTTTTAATTACGGCAAAAATGTCGGTCTTATTACCAGCCGTTTAATTTTAACATCAACCGGATATTTTGTCAACACCGGGAAGAGATATCAGCGTTCCGGGTTCCACCGGATCGGTTATATATATTTTCTTTCCGATTTTCGATACCGGGATTTTTATGCCGTTTGCGTACAGATAATTCATTTTTCTCTCCGAATAGACAGCAAGCCTGCCCCCGCATATTGTCTTATAGAGATTATCTGAAATTTTTTCAAGTGTTGCCGGCGTCATATATTTTTCCATAATGCCGATCACAGCCTTTCCGTTTACCGCGGGAACAAAAATATACAGCCTGAAATCGTCATGATTTTTCAGTCTGACAGAAAAACTTTCCGGCATTATTTTGGCGGAAAACCAATCATAGCATACATACTGACCTTCCGGAAGCAACATATCTCCGGAAGATATGTCTGTCCATACGGTTTTTTCATTTTCACTTACGTTGAATACTGCAAGAACTCCGCAGTCCCGGTGTCTGCCGAATAACTTGAAGGCTTTTCCCGATTTTTCGGGATCATTCATCAGACAGTCGCGTGTCGGCAGCGGCGGATTCTCCATACGAAGGATCTTTCCGTCTTCTGCGACTATCGGCATAATC
>CALWJW010000013.1 GCA_944381095.1 uncultured Clostridia bacterium
ATATCCTGCTCATTTCCGCGTCAGTATACTCATTTCCCAGCATACCGACATCGTTTTTACCTTCTTCGTTTAATTTCAGAATTGAACTGAAAAGTCTTCTGTTGAATCCGGTGACAAAATCACTTTCGCTCAGATCGCATTCTCCGCTCCTTATCTTTGCCGCCCGTTCAGGATGCAGCATCATTATTCCGAGTATTGCCTCCTCTGCGGCGACTGCTTTCGGATTCTGCGCATGCTCAGGATTAACTCTGTCACCTATACCCAGAGACTTATTCTGAAGCTCCTGCTTTATTTTGCTTCCGCTTTCCTTTTCGACTCGTTTCCTGGCTTTATTTACCTCGGCTCCGAAACTGTCCTTTGATACTCCCAGCTGCTCTGCGATCCTCAGGGTATACAGTTCCCTTTCCACAGCCGAGCTGAGCTTCGCTGTTTCTTCGCTCAGTTCCTTTGCCGCTTTGATCTTGCCCTCATCTGTGGAAAAATCGTATTTTTCTTTTGCCTTTGCCATCATGTATCCGAATTTTGTCTCGCTGCCTTTCAGCAGTCTGCCGAAAGCTTCCGCACCGTATGACTTTATGTACTCATCCGGATCCTTTGCGCCGGTTATATTCAGTATCCTTACGTCAAGTCCGTTTTCGGTAAGTATTCCCGTAGCTCTCGCTGTCGCGGCTTTTCCCGCTCTGTCACCGTCGTACGATATTATCACCTTGTCGGTATATCTTTTCATGAGTCTTGCCTGTTCCGCCGTCAAAGCCGTCCCCAAGGTCGCCACTGCGCAGGGAAATCCGGCGGCGTGCATTGCTATAACATCCATGTAACCTTCGCAAAGTATCAGCCCGTTTTCGCAGTGATCCTTGGCGTAGTTCAACGCAAACAGATTTCTTCCCTTGCTGAATGCTACCGTATCCGGAGTATTCAGGTATTTCGGCTCACCGTTTCCGATCACTCTTCCGCCGAAGCCCATAACACTTCCCGTAATGTCAATTATCGGAAACATTATTCTTTTGCGGAAAAAAGGTGCCGGATTTCCGTCCTTCATCCTGATCAGCGACGCTGCTGTCATCTCGTCGTCGCTGTATCCGAGTGATTTCAGATGTCTGTAAAGCTCATACCCGCTGCCGCAGTATCCGAGTCCGAACCTGGCTACGGTCTTTCCACTGAGCCCTCGGTTTATCAGATACGCTTTTGCTTCATCGCTTTTCATCAGCGTACTTCTGAAAAATTTAGCGGCTTCCCGGTTAAGTTCAAAGATCTTTGTGCGTCTCACTCCTCCGCGGTTATCTTCCGGCACCGTGACACCGCACCTGGACGCAAGCATCCTCAGTGCTTCCTCATAGCCGAGATTCTCTTTTTTCCTGACGAAGGTTATCACGTCTCCCGCCTCGCCGCATCCGAAGCAGTAATAGCTTTGTGTGTTCACAAACACTGTGAAGGACGGAGTTTTTTCTCCGTGAAACGGACACAGCCCGACCATATTGGAGCCTCTTCTGTGAAGCGTCACATATGATGAGATCACTTCCGTTATCTCGCTTCTGGACTTGATTTCTTCTACTGTTGCGTCCGGTATCACAAGGACTCCCCTTTCTTATGCGTTCAGTCTATCGCCAGTATCCTGTTTCCCTCGTTCCACATCCTCGGCAGAAATATCTGCCTGTACAAAGTCACGGCGTAACGGTCTGTCATTGATGCTATGTAATCGCAGACCACCCGGCTTTTTTCCTCTCTTTCGAGCCATTTTTTCTGTTCCGGCGGCATTTTCCCCGGATTTTTCTCAAAATACTCGTACAGCCTTGCCAACAGTAGCTCCGCCTTGCCTTCCTCTCCTTTTGCAACAGGGTTTTTGTATACCGATTCAAACAGAAACTCACGCAGCTTATCGGTTGCTTTCTGTATCTCGGGTTCCATCATTATCTTTCCGCCCACGCTTGCCCTGACAATACTTTTCGTCATGGTATCTATCCGTTTTCCGTGACTGTCTCCGAGTATTTTCCTGAGCTCCGACGGTATATCCGTCTCTTCCAGTATTCCCGCCCGGCATGCGTCATCTATATCGTGATTTATGTAAGCTATCCTGTCGGCGTATCTTATTATTCTTCCCTCCGGCGTAGACGCTTCACCGCTTCCCCCGGTATGATGCAGTATACCGTCCCGCACCTCCGCGGTAAGATTCAGACCTTTTCCGTTGTTTTCAAGCTTTTCGACGACTCTGAGACTCTGCTCGTTGTGCCTGAAAAGCGGACTGTACACCCTTTGAAGCAGTCTCTCACCCGCGTGACCGAACGGAGTATGACCGAGGTCGTGTCCGAGGGCGGCAGCTTCGGTAAGGTCCTCGTTAAGTCTCAGCGCTCTCGCAACCGTTCTCGCTATCTGCGTTACTTCCAGTGTATGTGTCAGTCTTGTCCGGTAATGGTCGGCCTCGGGAGACAGAAAGACCTGCGTTTTATGCATCAATCTGCGGAACGCCTTGCAATGTATTATCCGGTCTCTGTCTCTTTGAAAATCGGTACGTATATCGCATTTTCCTACGGGGATCTCCCTTCCGGCGCTCTCCGCACTTTTCGTCGCATACGGTGAAAGATAAAGAAACTCGTTTTCCTCAAGTATTTCACGTACAGTTTTTGACACTTACTGTCCCCTTTCCGTATATACTCAAACCGAAAATGAAACATGCCGGCCTGTTAACAAAGCATAAGCATGGGAATTGGACTCATATTACCTTTTCCCGCCGTTTCCGAAAAACAGGACAAATACAGCATTTTTCCCAGACAAACGCTCCGCTCCCATACACCGACGGCGGCATTCAGGCAAACAACCATATATAATATACGCAAACAATTCCTTTTTTCCTTTTTTGAGCCGTTTATTTGGCTGTAAGGATCTGCGTTATTGTTCAGAATGTTTTCACAGCCGTTTTTGATCTGTGATTCCGGGTACGGTCAGCCGGTTTTGAGTCGGATAAGTTTTATATACCGTAGTGGCTCCCCGTGATCACTGTCACTATTCTTCCGGCGGCGATTTCCGATATTTTTCTCTCGATTTCCGGATAGATCAACTGCTTCACCGAAAAATCGCAGGTAACAAATTCTCCGAACTCAGCGCCGGTTTCTATTATGCCGCAATGCCTGATCAAAGGTAACAGCTTCTGATAGTCTGAGTAACTGCAACTGACTCTGAAATCTGTGTAACCTGTATATGTGACTGTACCGGCGGCTTTGACAGCGTCCCTTGCCGCTCCGCCGTACGCTCTGACCAACCCCGGCGCGCCGAGCAGTATCCCCCCGAAATACCTTGTGACTGTGACCAGCGCGTCCGTTATTCCGCTTTTCTGTATCACCCCGAGTATCGGTACTCCGGCGGTTCCCTGCGGTTCGCCGTCATCACTGCATTTGATTTTGCCGTCGGAAAGCAGATACGCATACGCCGTATGTCTTGCTCCGGGATTCATTTTCCGCACTGCACTTATTATTTCCGTCGCCTTATCTTCATCGTCGCACGGAAACGCCGTTGCGGTAAACACCGACTTTTTTTCCGTCAGTGTTGCCGTTGCTTCTTTACCGAGCGTCGTATAATCCACTTTTTTCTCCTTTTCGGTTTGAAAGATTTCCGCTGAGCTCATCTATCCTTTCGACAAGCTTTTCAATTCCGTCGCCTGTTTTTGCGGATATCCTGAAAAAATCTTCCTTTTCCGCAAACTGCGGATCTGTTTCCGAATAATCCTCTTCCTCATCAGCCTTATCACATTTATTGAAAACGCAGAGTATCTTTTTGTCTTTTCCGCCGAGCTTGCTTATCAGATCCATGGATACCTTTGCCTGGTTTATGCACTCACTGTCGGAAGCATCCATCATGACGATTATTATATCGGCGTACTTCACCTCTTCAAGTGTAGAATGAAAGGCTTTTATGAATTGATGCGGCAAATTGCGTATAAAACCCACCGTATCAGTTATAAGCACAGTTCTCCCTGACGGCAGACTGTATCTGCGAGTAGTCGGATCAAGCGTCGCGAACAGCTTGTCCTCCGCTGTGATGCCGGCGCCGGTCAGATAGTTCAGAAGCGTTGACTTTCCCGCATTGGTGTAACCCGCAATCGCTACTTTTATTATTCCGCTGCGATCTCTCTGATTTCTTCTCGTCTTTCTGTTTTCCGCCAGTTCTGCCAGCTGTCTTTCAAGCGATACTATTCTGCCCTTGATGTATCTGCGGTCGGTTTCAAGTTTGCTCTCACCGGGTCCTCTCGACGCTATTGTGGCGCTTCCGCCCTGCCTTGAAAGCTCCGTACCTTTGCCGATCAGCCTCGGGACTGTATATTTCAGCTGTGCAAGCTCGACCTGAAGCTTACCCTCTCCGCTTGTCGCATGAAGTGCAAAAATATCAAGAATGAGCATGCTTCTGTCTATCACTCTGACATTGTTGCCTATCATGTCTTCGAGATTTTTTATCTGTGAAGGCGAAAGTTCACAGTCAAAGACCGCCAGATTTATATCTGCCGTTCTGCACAGTTCTGAAATTTCTTCCACCTTTCCTTTGCCGATATACGTAGCCGGATCAGGTGCGCTCTTATTCTGGATCACCTGCGCCGCCACCTCTGCTCCCGCCGTTTCGGCAAGTCGCCATAGTTCGGCAAGTGACGCAAGCGCCGCGCTTTCATTCCTCTCCTGCATAAGTTTTACAAGAACTGCTCTTTCTTTTTCTGCGCTGTCTGTGTCATATATCTTTTTCTTTGACATAAAGTCTCCTTTCCCGCTGTACATTTATCCCGATTGCGGGTTCTGTCCGACACTGTCTGTAATATTTTTTCGCAATAACCCTTTAACCTTGATTTACTTACAGGTTTTTATCACCGTACTGTTCTGCAAATTCATTTACTACGTCCACATATACCGCTGCGGCTTTATCACAAAATTCGTTATAGCTCAGCCCGTCAGCCCCGTCCGATATCGCTCTCAGAACGGCAAACCGGCATTTATTTACGTAACAGACCTGAGCTATCGCCGCTCCCTCCATTTCACAGGCTATGGCGTTGAATTCGGTAGTTATGAAATTTTTCAGACAGTCCGAAGCCACAAACCTGTCTCCGCTTGCAATGACGCCTTTTACCGCTTTGTTTCCATGTCTCACGAGTATATCAAACAGCTTTGCGGTTGCTTCTTTGTCCGCTTTAAAATATACAATACCGATACCTGATATATATCCTTTGGGATCTCCCAGCGGACTTGTATCCATATCGTACTGTACTGTTTGTTCTGCGACAACTATATCCATTGCCGAAAGCTCCGGACTTAGCGCACCCGCAACTCCAGTATTGAGTATTATGTCCGGGTGGTATTCAAGTATCATTGTCTGAGCGCAGACCGCCGCAAACACCTTTCCCACTCCGCAGACTGCCGTCACTGTGTCGGCGCCTCCGAGTTTACCGACAACATACTTAATACCGCTGATCATTTTTTCTTTCTTTGCAGTCATTCTTTCACGTATTCCTGCAATTTCCGTCTCCATGGCTCCGATAATACCGATCATTTCCGTTTCCTTTCGCAATTGTGTTTCCGAATTATTTTCTTTGTCTGTTTTTCCGTGACGCGCCGGTTTTGAATGTTGTTTATGCCGTTTTCCCATGTCTGCCGGGCAGTAAAAAAGCAGAGCCGCTGATCTGCGGCCCTGCCTGGTGCTCCATCGGAGAGTCGAACTCCGGACAACATGATTAAAAGTCATGTGCTCTACCTACTGAGCTAATGGGGCTTACTGTGCCTTGCTCACACAGCGCTGTCTCTGACAACCTACCGCCTGGACAAGTACCCCATTATAATATCACACTTATAATATTTTGTCAAGTGTTTTTTTGAAAAAATTTAATTTTTCAGACTTTTAAGCTTGTGTCCGTTTTTCCTCGTCGCAGGCTTTCCGTACCGCTTTCGCAAGCTGGTCGGCGCATGATGTTCCTTTGCTGCCGCAAAGATTTCCGGCAAGCACCCTCTCTATCTCTTCGGCGCTCTTACCTTCGACCAGCTTAGATATTGCTTTCAGGTTTCCGTTACATCCTCCCTGAAAGCTGACATTCGTTATTATTCCGTCATTTATTTCAAATGTTATCTTTCTCGAACAAACTCCGTTCGGAATGTACTCAAAATTCATTTTTTCTCCTTCCGTCTGTATCGCTTTGCTTATTCATTTCAGCATATTTTCAAGCGCTTCTTTTGCGGCTTTCAGCGCTTTTTCTGCGTTTTCCGGCTGCTTTCCGCCGCTCTGAGCACTGTCGGGTCTTCCACCGCCGTTTCCGCCGCATACAGTTGCCGCAGCTTTTACTATGTTTCCGGCGTGAGCACCTTTCTTTACAGCTTCTTTTCCGCAGCTCGCGGCAAAACTTATCTTTCCGCTGTCTGTCACTGCTATAAGAGTTACCGCAAAATCATCCGACCTGAATTCATCCGCAAGTTTTCTTGCCGTTTCGACAGTGGTTCCGCTGAGCGTTCCGCTCATGAATCTTACGCCTTTTATTTCAACTGCGCTGTCTTTTATGGCGCCCTGCATTGACGATGCTATCTTTGCGTTCAGTCGTTCTATTTCTTTTTCCGCTTCCTTTAACTGATTCATCAGTCCTGCCGCTTTTCTGACAACATCGGCTCCGCCCGCAACTTTAAGTTCCTTTGCGGTCTCCCTGATTATCCTGTCCTTCTCATCGAGTAATCCCAGAACTCCGAGACCTGTCGTTGCCTCTATACGTCTTACTCCCGCCGCCACCGAAGTTTCGCTGATTATTTTGAATACTCCGGCTTTTGCTGTATTGTCTATGTGGGTTCCCCCGCAGAGCTCTGTGGAAAAATTGCCCATTCTGACAACGCGTACCGTCTGTCCGTACTTTTCTCCGAAAAGCGCCATTGCCCCGATTTTAAGCGCCTGTTCTATCGGCATCTCCTCGGTATTTACGTTTTCTCCGAGCGAAATGTGAGCATTTACAAGCGACTCAACGGCAAGTATCTCTTTTTCCGTCATTGCCGCATAGTGTTTGAAGTCGAAGCGCAGTCTTTCGTTGTCGACATACGATCCTGCCTGTTCAACGTGATTTCCGAGTACCTCGCGCAGTGCCGCCTGAAGCAGATGACACGCCGAGTGATTTCTCTTTATCGCCGCTCTTCTCGGAGAATTGATCTCCATACGTACCATGTCACCTACTTTTATATCACCGTTCGCTACGGTGCACATATGAATGTATACGCCGTCGCTCTTCTGTGTGTCGTTGACTGTCATAAGCGAATCTCCGTCATAAACGGTTCCTGTGTCTCCTACCTGTCCTCCGCTTTCACCGTAAAACACAGTTTTGTCGGTTATCAGCGAAAAATCTCCCTCGCTTATACTTTCGACTGCCTCGTCTTCTGTTATTATTCCGAGAACTTTCGCTAAACATACTTCGTTTCCGTAACCCAGAAACTCGGTTTTCGGAAATTCTCCCAACAAGCCCTTGGATGCCTCAGACCATCCCGATATTTTTGCTCTTGCGCTTCTTGCCCTTTCTTTCTGCAAAAGCATCAGCTCCCGGAAATCGTCCTCGCGTATTTTTATCGACTGTTCAGCCGCTATTTCTTTGGTGAGATCCGGCGGGAATCCGAAGGTATCATACAGACGGAATACCTCCTCGCCCGGTATCTCCGATTTTCCCTCCGCCACCGCTTTTTTGATTATATTTGAAAGTATACTGAGTCCTGCGTCTATCGTCGCCGCAAATCTTTCTTCTTCAATTGAAATGACTTTTTTGATGTAATCAAGTTTTTCGGTAAGCTCCGGATATTCGCTTATGTTTTCGGCGGCAACAGTTTCGGCAATCTCCGACAGGAACATTGTCTTTATTCCGAGCATTTTTCCGTGCCTTGCCGCGCGGCGTATGAGGCGACGCAGTACATACCCTCTTCCTTCGTTAGACGGTACTACCCCGTCGCAAACCATAAATACCGTTGACCTTATATGATCGGTCACCACTCTGAGCGAAACATCGCTTTTCGGATTTTCCCCGTATTGCACAGCCGCCTTTTCGCTGATCTTTGCCATTATGTTTCTCACTGTATCGACCTCGAAAAGGTTTTCAACTCCCTGCATAAGACAAGCCAGTCTTTCAAGTCCCATTCCCGTGTCAATATTGGGTTTTGCAAGTCTTGTATAATTTCCGTTGCCGTCATTTTCAAACTGTGTGAACACAAGATTCCAGAATTCCATGAACCGGTCGCAGTCACAGCCCGGTTTACAGTCGGGACTTCCGCAGCCGTACTGCTCTCCGCGGTCGAAGTATATTTCGGAGCACGGTCCGCACGGACCCTGTCCGTGCTCCCAGAAGTTGTCTTCTTTTCCGAGCCTGACTATCCGCTCAGCCGGAATTCCTGTTTCTTTGTTCCAGATATCGAATGCTTCGTCATCGTCCTTGTACACCGTTACCCACAGTTTTTCTTCCGGAAGCGCAAGCCATTTTTCATCTGTCATGAATTCCCATGCCCAGTTTATCGCTTCTCTTTTGAAGTAGTCCCCAAACGAAAAGTTTCCGAGCATCTCAAAAAAGGTTCCGTGTCTCGCCGTTATTCCCACGCGGTCTATATCCGGGGTACGTATACATTTCTGACAGGTCGTCATCCTGTGACGGGGAGGCTCCAGCTCACCCGTAAAATATTTTTTCAGCGGTGTCATCCCGGCGTTTATAAGCAGCACCGATTTATCGCCGTGCGGCACGAGCGGAAAGCTCTTATGCCGTAAATGTCCCTTGCTCTCAAAAAAACTGAGATATTTTTCTCTTATTTCGTTAACTCCCATCCAGCGCATTTCAGTCATTACTCCTTTTCATTTCTTCGTTTTCGGCTTCCGTTATCATATCTACTCTCACTTTGTGGCGTCCGCCCTCAAATTCTGTTTCCAGAAAAACGTCGGTTATTTCTTTTGCCAGTCCTTTTCCGGTGACAAGCGCCCCTATACAGAGCACGTTCGCGTCGTTATGCAGTCTTGTATACTTTGCGCTGTACGTTTCGTGACAAAGCGCCGCCCTTATTCCCCGGTATTTATTTGCCGCAATGCTCATTCCTATCCCGGTCGAACACAGGAGTATGCCTTTTTCCGCTTCTCCGCTCTGAACGCTCCTGCACACCTTTCCCGCATAAACCGGATAATGCACCGACGCCGTGCTGTCAGTTCCGTAATCGATAACTTCCTCTCCCTTTCCGGAAAGATATTTTTTCAGCTCTTCTTTCAGATCATAAGCCCCATGGTCAGCTGCTATCGCTATCTTCATTTTACCGCTCCTTTTTCTTCAGCTTTCAGTTTTTCAAGTCTTTCTCTTTCCGCCTGGCAAGCCCTGAGATAAACAGGCGACAGTTTTTCCGCCGTAAACCCTGCTTTTTCCTCTTCTCCGGCTTCAACATATTTCATGAATGCCAGCTTTGCCGCGCTGTAAGCGCTGTGATATGCGGTAAGCTCTCCGCACCTGTGAATATTATCCCCGCTCAATGCACGGCAGGCAACATCAGCTCCGTCTCCCGGCAGATAAATGTCATCAGAACTGTATTTTTTCAGCTCCTCACTCAGCTCTGCCGCGGTTATCACTCTGTCTTCCGTAAGTCTTTTCAGACTGTCTCCTTTTTTTGCGAACAGTGCGTTATAAAGCTGACCTCTCCTTGCGTCCATGACCGGGCAGACTATACCGCATTTCACATCGGCAACATTGTAAGCCAGCGCCTCCGGCGCAGAGATCCCTATACACGGTGTGCTTCCTTTTACAGCCAGTCCCTTTGCGGTAGCTACGCCTATTCTCACGCCGGTAAAGGAACCCGGACCCACTACCGTCGCTATCAGACCTATATCATCAAGTCTTATTCCGGAACTTTTCAGAAGAAAATCTATCATCGGCAACAATGTTACGCTGTGCGTGTTCGGAGTATTGAGCACCGTCTGCGCTGTCAGCTTCTCGTTTTCCGTTATCGCTGCCGTTGCAGTTGCCGCCGTTGTATCAAACGAAAGTATCTTCAATTTGTTTTCCCTTTCACTTCTTTAAGTATTTCAGTCCGGTCCGGGCGTTGCCTTACCATTTCACGAATTTTCTCCGCTTCGTTCGATCGTTATCTTTCTTGTACTGTCTCCTGTCTTTTCTATTGTCACCTTTATTGCGTTTTCCGGCAGTGCATACGGGATTTTCTCGCTCCACTCCACTGCTACTGTCGCTTCCGGATCTTCCGCAAAATCGTAAAACCCGGTAGAATAAAGGTCGTCTTCGTCGCTTATCCGGTATGCGTCTACGTGGTAGATAACGGTTTTGCCGTCTTTACGGTACTCATTGACTATCGAGTATGACGGACTGCATACTTCCGCGTCCGGGCACAGGACCTTTCCCATTCCTCTCACAAACGCCGTTTTGCCGGCTCCCAGGTCACCGTAAAACGCCACAAAAGCACCTTTTTCCAGTTCACCGGCAAATTTTCTTCCGGCTTCCTCAGTTTCTTCGCAGGAGCTGGTCACAATTTCGGTCAAATTCATAAAGCTACCGCCTTACTGAAAATCCTTTCTTTTTCTTAATTTTACATTATATCATACTTTTCCGAAAATTCAAAGACTTTTTTTGAATTTTTTCATATTTTTATAATTTTTTGTAAAATCACCGGAATTTCTATTTACTTTTTTCTGTACGGGTGCTATACTGTATGAGAAGTTTACCTGCCCGTAGCTCAGCTGGATAGAGCACAAGCCTCCGACGCTTGGTGTCAGCGGTTCAAATCCGCTCGGGCAGGCCATTTTTGTTTTTATATTTTTGTTCCGAAATCCGGACTTCACAGTCATTTGCCGTTATCTGCCGAAACAGCCGCCGCAGAAATCATACTCTGCGGCGGCTGTTATTGAATTGTTCTGTTTTATAAATTTATCCGGACTGTTTTTACCGAAATATTACACTTATTCTCATTATGCAAAATACTGCAAACATCCGGACTCATTCCGGGGCATACGTTTACCCTTTTTAAACTCAGACCTTTTCAAGCGCCTGCCTTATATCCTCGATTATATCCTCTTTATCCTCGATTCCCACGGAAAATCTGATAAGATCGGGACCTACACCGCAGTTGACAAGCTGTTCGTCGGTAAGCTGTCTGTGAGTCGTCGAAGCCGGATGAAGGACGCATGTCCTTGCGTCGGCAACATGCGTTACGACCGCCGCAAGTTTAAGAGAGTCCATAAACTTTGTCGCCGCAGCTCTGCCGCCTTTTATTCCGAAGCATATCACTCCGCAGGTTCCGTTCGGCATATATTTCTTAGCAAGCTCATAGTATCTGCTCGACGGAAGCGAAGGATAATTTATCCATGTTATCTTTTCGTTACTTTCGAGGAATTTTGCCACTGCAAGGGCGTTTTCACAGTGACGGGGCACTCTCAGATGCAGCGTTTCAAGTCCGAGATTGAGCAGAAAAGCGTTCTGCGGAGACTGCATCGAACCGAGATCCCTCATCAGCTGGACCACGCATTTTGTTATATATGCGCTTTTGCCGAAGCTTTCGGTATACGTAATTCCGTGATACGAGTCGTCCGGCGTAGTGAGTCCCGGGAATTTTGCGGCGTTCGCTTGCCAGTCAAAATTACCGCTGTCAACAACCACCCCTCCGAGAGCGCAGGCGTGTCCGTCCATATATTTTGTTGTTGAATGAACAACTATGTCGGCTCCGAACTCAAAAGGTCTGAGGTTTACCGGAGTTGGAAATGTGTTGTCCACGATCAGCGGCACTCCGTGTGAATGCGCCGCTTTTGCGAATTTTTCAATATCGAGCACTATCAGTGACGGATTTGAAAGAGTCTCGGCAAACACGGCTTTTGTGTTCGGGCGGAAACATTTTTCTATTTCGCTTTCATCGGCGTCAGGATGTACGAAGGTAAACTCTATCCCGAGTTTTTTCATTGTGACCGAAAACAGATTGAAAGTTCCGCCGTATATAGCCGAAGCCGCTATAACGTGATCGCCTGCCTCGCATATATTGAAGACCGAATAAAAGCTTGCCGCCTGTCCTGATGACGTCAGCATAGCTCCGACTCCTCCCTCAAGCTCTGCTATTTTTGCAGCTACGCTGTCGCAGGTCGGATTCTGAAGCCTGGTATAGAAATATCCGCTTTCCTTTAAGTCGAACAGGTTTCCCATCTGCTCTGACGATTCATATTTGAACGTCGTGCTCTGAATTATCGGGAGAACTCTCGGTTCTCCGTTTTTTGGCGTATATCCCGCCTGTACGCATTTAGTTGAAAATTTCATCTCTTTAATATCCTTTCATCAGTGTTTCAGACCTGAACCGTCCCGGAGCGTCACTATACGGTTGAAAGTTTTATCGTATTTGCTGTCTTTGCAGAAATATCCCGTCCTTACAAACTGGAATCTTTCTCCCGCCCCGGCTTCCGCCGCGCATTTTTCCACCATACAGTCGCTTAGCGTGATTACCGATTCCGGGTTAAGATAATCGTCATAAGTCTTACCCTCCGGTATATCGGCTGTATTTTCGATGGTGAACAGCTTGTCATACAGCTTTACCGTGCATTTTTCCGCATCGTCCGCGCTGAGCCAGTGTATCGTTCCCTTTACTTTTCTTCCGTCCGCCGGACTGCCGTTACCGGTATCAAGATCTGCCGTGCATCGCAGTTCCGTCACGTTTCCGTCTTCATCCTTTATTATTTCGTCACAGCGCACTATATATGCGCTCATCAGTCTGACTTCACCTCCGGGCTTTAATCTGAAAAACTTCGGCACCGGATCCTCCATAAAGTCATCTCTGTCCACATATATCTCACGCGAAAACGTCACCTTCCTCGTTCCGGATTCCGGATCGGACGGGTTATTTGTCATTTCAAAATATTCTTTCCTGCCCTCCGGATAGTTGGTTACGGTAACTTTCAGCGGTTTCAGTATCGCTATTCTTCTCTCCGCCGTAACGTTCAGTTCGTCGCGCAGACAGGCTTCAAGCTGTTCTGTCGCAACAAGACTGTTTGCTTTTGAAACACCGGTACGTCTGATAAATTCAAATATCGACTCAGGGGTATATCCTTTTCTTCTGAGTCCGCATATAGTCGGCATTCTCGGGTCGTCCCAGCCGTCGACAAGTCCCGTCTCAACCAGTTTTCTCAGATACCTTTTGCTCATCACGGTATAACTGACATTCAGTCTTGCAAATTCCCTCTGCACCGGCTTTTTTTCAAAGCCTATGTTGTTTATCACCCAGTCGTACAGCACTCTGTGGTTTTCAAATTCGAGAGAACAGAGCGAATAAGTTATTCTCTCAATGGCGTCCTGTATGGGGTGGGCAAAATCGTACAGCGGATAAATGCACCACTTGTCTCCCTGTCTGTGGTGACTTGCGTGAAGTATACGGTATATCGCCGGATCACGCATATTCATATTCGGAGAGCTCATGTCTATCTTTGCACGCAACGTCTTGGCGCCGTCGGAAAACTCACCGTTTTTCATTCTTTCGAAAAGGTCAAGATTCTCTTCGACGCTTCTGTTCCGGTAAGGACTGTCTTTTCCCGGTTCGGTCAGCGTACCCCTGTATTCCCTCATCTCGTCGGCACTCAGGTCACAGACGTATGCCTTGCCGTCTTTTATTAACTTCACCGCATATTCGTAACATTTGTCAAAATAATCGGAGCCGTAATATACTCCGCCGTTCGGCTCCGCTCCCAGCCACAAAAGATCCTCATATATCGAATCGACATATTCAGTGTCTTCTTTCGACGGATTGGTGTCGTCGTAACGGAGATTGAAAAGCCCTCCGTATTTCTTTGCCGTCGTATAATTTATCCAGATTGCCTTTGCAGAGCCTATATGCAGATAGCCGTTCGGCTCCGGCGGGAATCTCGTGTGCACTCCTTTATTAAGTCCGGCTTCTATCTCGCTGTCAATAAAATCGTGTATAAAGTTGGAACTTATCTCTTCCATTATCTCCTCCGACCAAATCAGGTCTTTTCGAATTGTTCAGGGGCGTCCTTTGCTCACCTGCACCGTTCACCCCTTTTATTTTGTATCCGGAACTGATATTCCGCAAACTCATGTCAGATACTCTCGGCGTATGCCGTAAGTCTTGCTCTTACCCGTTCCTTGCCGAGCACCCGCATCACCTCATACATATCGGGACTGCTTGACCTTCCGGTTACCGCAAGCCGGATGATCCCGGATACGTCAGCCACACTGCCCTTGTACTTTTCAGGCTCAGCTTTGTACACTTTCATATCGGAAATGTATCCGAGCTTCTCTCCTGTCTGCTTTATCTTGTCAAACCACGTCTGCTGATCGTCTCCGGAATCATAAATCTCCGCAAATTCCGTGAGTATCCGCTTTGCGTCTTCTTTATCGGTGTTTTCCGGTAACTGTTCGGTTATCACGAACAGCCCGTCATAGTAAAATCCCATGTACGCTTTGCACTCGCTCCATATTCCGAAGTCTTTTCTCGGCTTCTTTCCGCCTCTGCCTATTGACAGCGCTCTGAGCGTATAGTCGGGATCCTTTTCAAGTACCGAAGCAAAATCCGGATCGTACTCCTCTGCCCATTCCGTCAACCCGCGGTAGATTTCATCCGCAGTATACCTTGCCAGCACATTTTTGGAGACATCGTCAAGCTTTGCAAAATCAAAGAGACATCCTGAACTGCTCATCTTATTTATCGAGAACGGAAAATCAGTGTATTTTTTGTCGGGGTTTGCTCTGTGCCACTCTTCATAGTTTGAATTCAGAAGCGTCATGACATACTCGCTTACGCACTCGGGAGCGTAACCCATTTTCTTATAGTCGTTCATATTGGCGCCCTTGTCTCTTTTGGAAAGCTTCTTTTTCGCTCCGCCCTCCAGCTTCATTATCTGGGCTATATGCATATACTTCGGTACCTTGAATCCGAGATATCTGAACAGTTGAAGATGCTTCGGCAGCGAAGGCAGCCACTCCTCACCTCTTATGACGTGCGTCGTTCCCATCAGTCTGTCGTCGACTGCGTGCGCAAAGTGGTAGGTAGGTATCCCGTCGCTTTTCAGAAGCACAAAATCCTCGTCGTTTTCCGGTACGGTCAGTTTTCCTTTTACAAGGTCGGTGAACGGATGCTTTTCGTTCGGATTACCGTCGCTTCTTATTCTCAGGACAAATTTTTCACCCTTTGCAAGGCTTTCTCTTACTTCGTCAAGCGTGAATTTTCTTTGCCCGAGCATTTTTTCTCTCATTGCTTCCGGATCGGTGTGTCTGTCCTTTTCCTTGACAACCGTTTTCATATCCTGTTTACTCAGCTCTTCAAGCTCCTCGTCAGTGCTGAAACACGGATAAGCCTTACCTTCCGTCACCAGCTGCTTTGCAAAAACATGGTATATATCCTTACGTCCGCTCTGATAGTACGGTCCGTAATCGCCTTTTTCTCCGTCCGCGGTTGCTCCCTCGTCGAATTTTATACCGTAGTAAGCAAGCGTTTCCATGAGACTTGCGGCGGCTCCTTTGACTTCTCTTTTGGCGTCTGTATCCTCTATTCTGAGAATGAATACCCCGCCGCTTTGGTGAGCAAGTCTCTCTCCGACCATCGACGGGAAAAGCCCTCCGAAATGAAGAAAACCTGTCGGACTCGGAGCAAACCTCGTTACCTTTGCTCCTTCCGGAAGCTTTCTTTCCGGGTAGCGTGCAAACATATCTGCCGGCGTTTCCCTGACGTCCGGAAAAAGTAAAGCGGCAAGCTCTTCGCATTGTCCTCGGTCTTCAAAATCGAAATATTTTGTGCAGTCCATTTTATTCCTCCGTTGTGAACTTCCTTTTTTCATCTCTCTGACGCATCTCTGACGCAAAACCGGATTTCTGACGACCGTCGACCTTATCTGAACGGTCATCTGTTTTACGGCAGAAACGAGGATACCGGAGCGTCTGTGACAAAGACGTTCAGACAGTCCCGTATCCTTATACACGTTTTTAAGGCAAACCTTACACCGTTTTTATCGGCTACCCCGAACTTTTCTCCGACTCTGTCGGTGAGCCTCTCCTTTTCAAATCCGGCTTTAATCAGTTTTCCCCGGTCAGCGCAAGCCGTACTTCCTCCGGGCTTCCGAATATATAACTTGCCCCGCTTCTGCGGAGCTGCTCCTCTGAACCGAATCCGTAGGTAACTCCGGCAGCAGTTATCTTATTTTCAACGGCACCCGCAATATCGAAAACCGTGTCTCCTATCATCAGGGTTTCCTTTTTGCCGCAGTTCTCTTTTTCAATTATCTTGGCTATAATGTCCTTTTTTTCGACAAATTTACCGTCCATGCTGCTGCCGCAGATATAGTCGAAATACTCAACTATACCGAAATGCTCAGCTATCCTTACCGCAAACTTTTCCGGTTTTGACGTTGCCATGTAGATTTTTATCCCGCGCTCACTCAGAGCCGCAAGCATTTCCCTTACACCCGGATACAGAACATTTTCGTAAATGCCTTTATCAGCATAGTATTCGCGGTAATGCCCGACCGCCTCTCTTGCCTGTTTTTCGTCAAGACCGAAATATTTCATATAAGAATCTGCAAGAGGCGGACCTATAAAAGGTCTCAGTTCTTCCCTTGACGGCACCCTCTTATCGGGATAGTATTTCATTGAGTGTATAATCGAATTCGTTATCCCGTAGTACGGATCTGTAAGCGTACCGTCGAGATCAAACATCACATAACCGAAATACATATTTTATTCCTTTCAGAATTCAGGCTTTTACCGGACTGTTACTGAACCGGCATTCATTTGCAAAATTTGTGCTCCGGACTCTGTGAGGCGGAAATCATATGGCTTATCTGCCTCAGAGAACGTCAAGAAGAAGCGCCATGACCGGCATTGTGGCGAGAGAAAGCACTGTGCTTACCGAAACCAGTTTTGAAGCACAAGCCGTGTCGCTGCCGAATTTTTCGGCATACATACCGGTTATCGACGCGACCGGCGCCGAAGCACATATCAGCACAACGGTGAATGCCGTAAGGTCATAAAATCCGAACAGTTTACAGACACACAGCATTCCGAAGACTATAACCGGAAGAAAAAGAAGCCTGAGAAACAAAGCCTGATACAGGTATCTGTCAGAAAAAATGCCCTTCAATTTCACGTCCGCAAGGCGCATTCCTATTATCATCATTGACATCGGCGCTACGGTGTTTTTCAGCATTTCGAGCGCTTCGTAAATAAAGTTTCCCGCAAATTCAGGCAGGAAACTGTAAAAGTCGGTGACAAAAACGATTATCCCGATGGCAGTCGGCACGGTGGCAGCATTTATGAACATTTTCCGCGGCGATATGTACGACCTGTCCTCTGCATACATCATGGCACCTACCGACCAGCAGAAAAAGTTGAAAGCAACAATGTAAACCGACGCATATATCGCAGCCTCCTCACCCAGAACCATTGATATAAGCGGAATCCCCATATATCCGGCATTTGCAAACACAATGCCGAAACGGTAAATCTTTCTCTTTTCCTTTTCCGCTTTACGGAAAAAGAGCGGGCATAAAGCCAAAAACACTACATGAACCGCAAAACTTAGCGCCAGCACTATCCCTGCCGTTTTCAGAACCTGCATATCACGGGGTCTGAAAAAGCCTATCATTATCATAGCCGGCTGCGTTATGTACAGAATCGTGTTGGAAAAACCCAGCGGAAGTCTGTCATCAGCAAATTTCAGTTTTCGCATGACAAACCCCGGTATGATCATCAGAAACAGCAACAGCACCGCCCGAAACAAACTACCGAACATCTGTTTCCCCTTTCAGTCATTCAGGTTTTTATCAAACAGCTTTAAAGCCGCTCAGATAACCTTTTCAGTTCGGAAACCGTTTCAAAATCCGGATTTCCGGTCATTTTCAGTCCTCACTGTAAAAAAACAGCCTCGCGGCGTAGTAAAGCGACAAAAACATCATTGCGAATATCATCACAGTGTCTCTGATATCCACCGCTCCGGACGTCATAAGCATAACGAGCCTTCCTACCCCGAAGCCGACACCGTTTACCGCCGCCGCGCTTCCGGTCGCAAGTCTTGACCTTATACCGTTCCCGTAAAGTCTGTAATGTATCTCGTAAACTACGGCAAGCATGAGCAATATCAGCGTTATTCTCTCAGTTATAAAATACTCGGAGCTCAGTGGATAGATCTTGCTGAAATAACTGAAAACAGAACTGAAAACAAACCAGGTTATTCCCGCAGTTCCCATGACAAGGTGGAGTTTGCTGCCCTGCTTTTTGCAACTGTCGGCAAACTCCGGTACAAAGTACAGTGCAAGCGGATAAACGCTGGCTTTCATCAGTACCGAGAAAAAAAGCGTAAGTCCGGATTTGTGAGGAGTCGTCAGCGTTATGATTATGTCGACGGTTCCTTGAAGCGTCAGTGCCAACGACGTCAGATACCTGATGACCTTTACAGGCAGGGCGTCGACTTTGTAGTATTCTGAGCACGAATAGTTTTCAGGCAGACTTCCGCACGGCTTTTCCTCTTTCGGAATTGCCGCGAAACAAATCACCACCACCGCCAGCGGAAGAGCGACAGAAAATATCAGCATCAGCTTTCCGAGAATGCTTCCGTATTCGAACAGCACTGTTTCTTTGTCGAAATCGAGCGCAAGCGCCAGCGACGAAACCACCGCCATCACAGCCGCAAGTGCGCCCGCAGAAATTCTTACCGCCCGTTTCCGCAAATAATACTTTTCCAAACCTTTTTCTTCCATTACTTCGATTACCTCACATTTTGCGGATTTACCGCACCCGGAACTTTCCGGCAAATCCATTCGTTTTATTATATAACATTTTCGCGAGTTTTTCAAGGGTTTTGATGAATTTACAGTAAAAAATTATTTTCTATGGCTGGTATCGGCGCTGTCAGACGCAAAAGGCTTTTAGCTGACGGTTCTTACGGAATCTACGGGTTTTTCTGTTGACAATTCCGGGCTGTTGTTGTATAATAACCCTGTAAAACAGTCGTCAGGAAAGGAATCTCAAAATGGCAGAAATAATAAACAGCGGTGTTTTCCTCAAAAACGGAACTGAAATCCTTGAAAATTCAGATCTCGATAAGAACACTGCGAGAAAAAACACCATATCGTACGGTATACTGTCCGCACATAACACCGGCGGAGACGACAGTAGCCTGAAAATCAGATTCGACGCTCTGGCGTCGCACGATATCACCTATGTCGGAATAATCCAGACCGCCAGAGCCAGCGGTCTGAAAGAATTCCCCGTACCTTACGTTCTTACCAACTGTCATAACAGTCTCTGCGCAGTCGGCGGAACGATAAACGAGGATGATCATATGTTCGGACTTTCCGCAGAAAAAAAATACGGCGGAATATATGTACCGGCACACCAAGCGGTCATACACTCATTCATGCGTGAAATGATGAGCGGATGCGGAAAAATGATACTCGGTTCCGACAGTCATACAAGGTATGGCGCACTCGGAACAATGGCGATCGGAGAGGGCGGCCCGGAACTGGTAAAACAGCTTCTCAGCAAAACGTATGACATTCCGTCACCGGAAGTCATATGCGTTTATCTCACCGGCAGCGTCCGTCCGGGAGTCGGTCCGCAGGACGTTGCGCTCGAACTGATCGGCGCGGTATTCAAAAGCGGGTTTGTAAAAAACAAGATTCTCGAATTCGTCGGCGACGGAATAGCTTCTCTTCCCATAGAATTCAGAAACGGCATTGACGTTATGACTACCGAGACGACCTGTCTTTCCTCAGTTTGGGTGACAGACGAGGAGACTCACCGTTATTTCATCAATCATGGACGCGAGCAGGATTATAAAAAACTTTCACCGGGTGAGATAGCCTACTACGACGGCATGGTAAAGATCGACCTTTCCAAAGTCAACTGCAATATTGCCCTCCCGTCCCATCCCTCCAACGTTTACTCGATCGAAGAGCTGTGCGAAAACGCCGATGTCATACTTAAAGAGTATGACCTCCTTGACAAACTCGGAAAAGACGGCAAGATCCACTGCGATCAAGGTATAATAGCCGGCTGCGCCGGAGGCACATACGACAACCTCACCGCCGCCGCCGACATACTGAAAGACCGTTCTATCGGCAACGGCGCATTTACACTTTCGGCTTATCCGGCATCACAGCCTGTTTACCTTGAACTGATGAGAAACGGATTTGCCGCCGAACTGATGAAGGCGGGCGTTACAATGAAAACCGCTTTCTGCGGTCCGTGCTTCGGAGCCGGCGATGTTCCCGCTAACGGCGCACTGAGCATCAGACACTCAACAAGAAATTTCCCGAACCGCGAGGGCTCAAAACCGGGACAGGGACAAAAAGCTTCCGTGGCGCTGATGGACGCCCGCTCGATTGCGGCAACTGCACTTGCCGGCGGTGTTCTTACTCCGGCTTCGTCGCTCGACGTAAAATATACGCCGTCGGAATACAGGTTCGACAAAACAGTTTACAACAACAGGCTTTACAACGGTTTCGGAAAACCGGATCCGGAAGCCGAACTGGTTTTCGGACCGAACATAAAGGATTGGCCTGAAATGCCGGAGCTTTCCGACGATCTGGTACTCGGAGTTGCTTCTGTCATTCTCGATCCGGTTACCACCACTGACGAGCTCATTCCTTCCGGCGAAACATCATCATTCCGTTCAAATCCGGAAGCTCTTTCGGAATTCACGCTTTCAAGAAAAGATCCTCAGTATGTCGGCAGAGCCAAGAAAATAAGGGCTTTCCGTCAGGATAAGTCCTCGAAAGAGATAGCTGATTTCTACAAAGCTCTGAAAACCGCAGGATATAAAAATCCCGAAAACGCAGTTATGGGTTCTGTCATCTACGCCGTAAAACCCGGAGACGGCTCGGCAAGAGAACAGGCGGCATCATGTCAGAAGGTCCTGGGAGGAATGGCAAATATCGCAAAAGAATATGCGACGAAACGTTACCGCTCAAACCTCATAAACTGGGGTATGCTGCCATTCACATTTGACAAAGATCCTGACAAGCTTCCGTTCGGAACCGGGGATTTCATCTGGATCCCGGGTATCGCGAATGCGGTCAAAAACGGCTTACAGACTGTCAGCGCTTACGTTTTCCGCAACGGACAGCTTGATGAGATGAAACTTTCTCTGCCGGTGCTGACCGAAGACGAAAAAACCATAATCCTCAGCGGCTGCCTGATCAATTACTACAAGCTTTCGCTCCGCTGATTTTCCGGAGCTGACCGGCGGCAAGTTTTTCATAATGCTTGCCGCCTGAAATATTTTAACACTGCGCGTAACAGGAGGTATTTATGTTTGTAAAAAGCAACAGAATAGGCGAAACGGCACTTCCGACCGGAGTAAAAAGGAAGATAAAAGGCTACCTTGACGACCTGATGGTCTGCGAGCTTACTTGGCAAAAGGGTATGCGGGGTGAGCTCCATTCACACGAGCACAGACAGTGCGGTTACATACTCAAAGGTTCCTTTGAAGCTACCGTAGGCGAAAAAACCGAAACCCTCGGTCCCGGCGACTGTTTTTACACCGGAAAAAATCAGCCGCATTCTCTCGTATGTCTTGAAAATGATTCGGTAATGCTGGATATTTTCACTCCGGTCAGGAAAGATTTTTTACACTGAATCAACCTTAAACTTGTAAGGAGAATTTTATGAAAACATCAGTTTCGAGTTACAGTTACCTCAAATACATGAGAAGCACCGGTGCGGATTTGTTCAAAATATGCGATCTTGCCAAAAAAACCGGCTTTGACGGAATTGAATTCACAAGACTCAATGAGGACGGTCGTTCTTTCGACGAAACCCGCAAGCTCGCTTCCGAGCTTAAATCCCACTGCGATGAAATAGGACTTCCGATAGTTGCTTACGCCGTTGGTGCGAATTTTCTGTGCCAAGACCCTTCTGCGGAAGCTGAAAAGATCAAACGTGACGCTGATATCGCCGCTTCGTTAAGCGCTCCCGTTATGCGGCACGACGTTTGCTATTCGCTTCCGAAAAAGCACCTGTATTCTTACCGCGACGCCGCAAAGGATATGGCTCCTTACATACGGGATGTTGCGGACTATGCCATGAAAATCGGGGTTAAGACATGTACTGAAAATCACGGTTACATATTCCAGAGTCCGGAAAGAGTCGAACTGCTTATGCTCACCGTCAATCACCCGAGTTACGGCTGGCTTTGTGACATCGGTAATTTTCTGTGTGCAGACGCCGATCCCGTAAAGGCTGTTACCGTCGCAAAAGACTATGTTTTTCATGCGCACGTGAAAGACTTTCTCTTCAAGGACGGTTCGGTTGCCAGACCGTCCGGATTTTTCGGAACGTCGGGCGGAAATCACATCAGAGGCACTATACTCGGTCACGGAACAGTGCCGGTACGCAACTGCCTGTCAATTCTGAAAAATTCCGGATACGACGGTTATGTTTCTCTTGAATTTGAGGGTCCGGAGGATAATCTCGAAGCAATCAGTGCAAGCTACGGTTTTCTTAAAAAAACACTTTCCGAAATCTGAAAACCGTTTTGCATTTCCGTTTGTAAAAAATGTCCGATGAAACCTTTTGTCCCGGGCAACAATACAGATGTGCACAAGCAAAGTCAAATCCGGTCCGGATTACAACAGCCATTACAGTGCTTACTGTTTTTAACGGCAGCTCAAACATCGTATTTCAGGCTGCAAGCAAGTATTTTTTTCACAGCCGGTGTTGAACTTAAACGCTTGTCAAACTATGAGTTGTTACAGAGGTGAAATTTATGAAAAGCGTGCGTTCTCTCATAGACGGTTTTGTCTGGAATCACATTGAATATTTTTCTGAAATGGTGTATGAAGGAGGGAAAGATACCGAATTCATGAAAGTCAGAGTGCTCGACGATCCTGAAAAATTCGTTTGCGGAGCACTTTCCTGTGCGGAGGCCGCACTTTGTGTACACTATTTCGTGACAAAAGACAAAAGAGCCGAGGTTTCGCTCAATCGTCTCGTCAGATTCCTTTCTTACACGTCTGAATCCGACATAAAGACCTGGGGAAAATTAAGTACACTCAAAGCGTTGGTTACGCTCAAACGTGCCGGTCTTCTGGACAAAATAGAAGAAGAACAGCTTTCAGTACTTAAAGAAAAAACCGATTACTCCGACTTTTTTGATAAAAAAACACTAACTCTGAAAGGAGCCCCGACTAACTATCTGCAAGTAGCCATGAGCTGTGCGGGCCTCAGAAACATACTCGGGTGGGAAGACGGAAAATACTGCCGTCTGATTGCCGGAAAGCTTATGGCGGTAATGAGCCGGTCATCCTCTGAGGGCTGGATGGACGAACAGCCTCCATATGGCAGATTTGACCGTTATTCTCTCATTATAAGCTCGGAAATGTCAGACAGCTTGCAGAATTTAGGTCTGGATTTTCCGCAGTCTCTTTCGGAAAATCTGAAAAAAGCTTCTGATTTCGCTCTCTTTTCAGCTAACAACAGGGGCGACGGAATAAATTTCGGAAGAAGTCTTTCCTGCCACGGCGACTGTGCCACTGCTGAAATTCTTTCCTCTGCGCTTGCAAGACGTCTGATAGAGAACAAAGACATAACGCTTGCCGTTGCGTACGCAATACGTATCATTGAGAAAACTCTGAATTTCTGGTATGATTCAAACCGTAAATCCTTCAACATCTGGTGGGATGGCAGGAGCACAAACAATTACCGTCAGGTGCACAGAGTTCTTGAAGTAAACCTCGACATGGCTATGCACCTGATTTCCACCCTCAATAACTTTACAGCAGCCGGACTTGATAACTGCTGCCCCGAGATCGCTTTGCCGTCACCCAAAAATTGGATATGCTGTGAAGTCAATTTTGAAAAGCATCCGGGCTGTAAGTATTCGCTCTATACTCTGCGTTACGGCGACATAACCGCTATGCTTCCACTTACCGGACTCGGAAACAATTTCAAAAACTCGGGTTATATGCCTTATCCCGCAATATGCGGCTTTCTCGAAGCCGCTCCCGAAGCAAAAATGCCGTTCCTTACCCCGGAATTTGTGCTCAAAAACGGAAAACGCGCCCGTCCCGTTCAGTTTTTTACAGACAGCTTTGCCACAACTACTTCAAACGGTGTGAAAATAACCGCCGTAGGGAAACTTTGTTCTTTTGAAGGAAAAATTCCGGAAGCTCTTGAAGAGACGTTTAAGTCCGAATACCGATTCGAAAACGGAACAATTACTGCGCTTTTCACTGCCGACGCGGAGATTGAATCTGTTTCTATGGTCATAGGCATCCACAGAGCCGACGATGAAGTATCGCCGGTAAATTTCGACATTACGACCGGTATAAGCACCGACGGAGTTTATGATTTTATGACTCCTCACGGACCTGTCGTAAGCGCATGGCTTTGCTCCGGAAAATCCTCCTGTGTGGGTTACCTGGCAAAAATCAGGTGAGTTTATAACGTTATATTCACCGGCTTAGCAGATCAAGTGGTATTTTAAAACAAAAAACAGGCAATATGCCTGTTTTTTTATCGTTTACTCCTGATTTGAACACACGAAAAAACCGGTTTCTTACGGTATAAATATATCTATCCGTATACCGGGATCATCATTTCTTCGGTTTTAACAAGCATCAGTACTTCCGCGCTTTGTAATTACCCGTTTTACGCAGCCGACAGCTTTCCGAACGATCTGTTCTTTTAGATCGTTTGTTTCCGGGATTTAATTTTCAATCAGTTAAAAAATTCCGGAAACAGAACTTACGGAACGTTGTGTTCAGCAGACATTTCGGAAAAATCATACTCCGAGGGCATCGGTGAAATCCTTATACATATAAAGCGAGCCGAGACAAACGAGCGGTATCCCTGTTTTCAGGCTTTCCTCCTTTGCAATAAGCACACCTTTCCGAAAATCTGTAAAGTATTGCGATTTTATGCCGAATTCGCTGTAAACAGCCGCAAGACTTTCCGCGTCAAGCGCCCTTGGGTTATCCGGTTTTACGCAAAACACCTCGTTCGCTATTTCCGAAAGCTTTTTTGCCATTAACCTGTACTCTTTGTCCGCCATTACTCCGGTCAGAAGATTGACTTTCTTCTCACCGAAATATTTCTTTATGGTTTTTACGGCTTCTGTCACTCCCTCCGGATTATGGGAGCCGTCGTATATTATCAGCGGATTTTCCGAAAGCTTTTCAAACCTTGCGTGCCAGACAGTATCACTCAGTCCTTTTCTGACCGCCTCTTCACTTAACCCGTAACCCAGTTTTCTCAGCACTTTCACGGTTTCAAGCACTTTGGCGGCATTCTCCGGCTGATAAAGTCCGAGAAGGCTGATCCTCATTTCCTTGAATTCACCGTAACTGAATTCGGCGCCGCTCAGATCAGCTTTGGTTATTTTCAGTTTGCCGTAGTCGACCTGAATGAACTCCGATCCGAGAGCTTCCGCCTTCTCTCTTATCACTCTCGCTGCGCCGCTGTTTTCTTCCCGCAGTCCGCAAACCACCGGACGTCCGGGTTTTATTATGCCTGCCTTTTCAGCGGCGATTTTTTCTACCGTGTCTCCGAGGTATTCGGTATGATCAAGCGCTACTCCCGTTATAAGTGATACCGCTGTGTTGTGTACAACGTTTGTGGAATCGAGTCTTCCTCCCATTCCGACTTCGAGTATCACTATATCGCATTTCTCTTTTTCAAAATATCTGAAAGCTATAGCCGTTATCAGTTCAAATTCAGTCGGACTTTCCGTCATACTGTCGGCGTAAACCTTCACTTCACCGGTAATTTCGGCAAGCTGTTCATCAGATATGCTTTTCCCGCATACCGCCATCCGTTCATTGAAATGTTTGACAAAAGGCGATGTAAAAAGTCCCGTTTTATACCCGGCGTTTCGGAGGATGCTTTCAAGCATGGCACAGCTTGAGCCTTTTCCGTTAGTGCCGGTCACATGAATGAACCTCAGTTTGTCCTGAGGATTTCCCATTTTCCCGCAAAGCTCAGTTATCCTGCTGAGCCCGGGTACCGATCCTTTCCAGCTCACGGAATGTATGTATGCGAGTGCCTCACTGTACGTCAATTTTACCATCTCCCTCTCTGTCAGCAGTCACAGGTCTTTTTTTCTTACCGGCAAGCATTTTGTTTATCTCTCTCTGTGTGTACTTGTTGGTCAGCAATGCTTCAAATATGATTATTTCGAATATAGCAACCGGAATATAGGTTAACGCACGTTGTCCCATGAGTACGAAAAATCCGTTCTCCGCACCGTAGTAAACAGCTAAACCGATCGTTTTGATTATAATGCTGCCGATGATATGGGAGCTTACATCCGCCACAACGAGCGCAACCGGCGAAAATCTGTTTCTGAAAAGCATTGAAATTATTCCTGACGTAACACCAAGTGACGCCATTCCGAGAGTTATTATAGGGTTTACAGCATAGCCCATAGCAAGGCATCCGCAAAGATCAGCGCATACCCCGACCGCAAATCCGACGACCGGTCCCATTATTATGCCGGACAGTATAACCGGAAGGTTTTCATAGCTTATCCTCAGTTCCAAGCCTATATTGATAGCATATACCTTACCCGTAACACTGATTGCAACCATCATTGCCGCAATTACCATCGCGTAAACATTACCGAAAATCCCGAAAACCCTGTTTGTTTTTTTCATAAAAAATACACCTCCTGTTCCTCGCATTCAAAGCATAAGGAGAAACAGCAGGCGTAAAAGCCATGCGCCCGTACGGGCACACCTTATTTGTTTACAGCTTATCTGAAGCGGGATGCAAAACCCGAACCGCAAGGCGCTGCCCTTTCGTTTGACGGTCAACTCCCCGTTCCGCCAACACTTAACGCTCAGGTTTTTACTCTTCTTTTGAGATTGATTATACACCTTTTTCCGGTGTTTGTCAATAGCTGTTCTGATTTTTTTAACTGTAATTTCCGGCAAAGCCCTGCCGCTCATTATTTTCAGCTCTTCTTTTTTCTTTATTCGAGCGGCAACTCTATTTTCTTATTGTTTTCGGCGCAAAGCGACATTATATACTGGGTTGCGGCGCGTCCGGAAAAGCCGCCGTGTTTTACCGCAAAGGCGTTGGCTCCGGCTATCAGGGTATTCTTGTCCATTTCCGGGAAATGTTTTTCCGCAAGAAACATCACTATATCCATATATTCCTGTTTATCGGGCTTTGCGTAGTATATTTGAAGTCCGAATCTTTCGGAAAGCGAAACCTTCTCGCTTGTCGTCTCCTCTCGGTGTATGTCACCGCCGCCTTCTCTTTCGGCGAAGGTTTCGGTAACCAGATGCCTGCGGTTTGACGTAGCGTAGATAAGTATGTTATCCGGTTTTTCCGCAACGCCTCCCTCTATTATGGCTTTGAGGTATTTGTACTCCGTTTCAAAATTTTCAAATGAAAGATCATCGAGAAGTATTATAAACTTCTGTTTTCTCTTACTGAGCTGTGAAATTATTCCGCTCAGCTTGACAAACTGGTGCTTCTGTACACCTACTATTCTCAGTCCTTTTTTCTCATATTCGGACAACAGCGCTTTTACCGCCGTCGATTTTCCCGTTCCGCTGTCACCGTAAAGCAGAACATTGTTTGCCGGCTGACCGTCAAGAAACGCTTCGGTATTTGTCTTTAACTGCTTTTTCTGTCTCTCATAACCGTAAATCTTCTCAAAAGTCGCATCAGAATATCGGCTTACCGGAGTAAGAGCTCCGTCCTCACCTATTATAAAGCCTCTGTAAAGCGCAAATATTCCTATGCCGTTCTCGCTGTAAAAGCCTGACAGTACTTTCAGAATCTCGTTTTGCCGACAGCAATTTCTCAGTTGTTCACAGAGCTTCATTATTTTTTTGCCCGCACGGAAATCTTCGCTTCCGGTATTTTCAAAAGCCGGTGTGTACTGTTCTTCGTCTTTTCCGAATATTTTCAACAAAACCTCTGCGTCTTTCCGGGCAAATGCGTCAATTGAGCATTCTTTTCCGCCTGTACGTTTTTCGCAGGCTTTCGCATATTCGTTTTCATTCAGTATAAGCTTACAAGCAATGTAATTTCCGTACAGATCTCCTCTTAGCCCGTATTTCTCCGCTGTGCTTATCATTTTCACCAGCAGTTTGTCGCTTATTCTGCCCTCGGCAATTTCTTCAGCTTCATTATCGTCAGAAAGCAATATCATTTTGTCACTCCGTTTTCTTTTGATTTCTAAACTTTTTTATCGTCTTTTTTTCGGTTGATCAGTTTTATTTTGCGTATTATTCCGTTTATAACACTGCTGATTTCCGTTCATGTCCCTCCGAAATGACGGAACCTTTCAGTGTCAAGTCACCCGCCGCTTTTGTTCAGCAGTATTTATTTTCACGTTTCCTGTTGCCCGATGTCCTCTTTTCTTTCGCTTTTTCTCATCAGACCGGGTATCCGTACCATTTCAAACAGATTTTTTACTCCTGTTATATCCGGAAATTTATCTCCGGTTTTCTTTTTGACCGAACCCGGAACCGCGATTTTAGTAAATCCGAGTCTTCTCGCCTCGCTTATCCTCTGTTCGCTTCCGGATACCGACCTGCATTCTCCCGCAAGTCCTATTTCACCGAAACAGATAAAGTTCTCCGGTATAACTCTGTCGAGCAGTCCGGATATAAGCGCCAGACATACCGCCATATCCGACGCCGGCTCACTGAGATTAAGTCCTCCCGTCACATTAAGATAAACGTCGCTCTGCGAAAATCTGAGCCCGAGTCTTTTTTCAAGTACCGCCAATAGCAGGCACATCCTGTTATAGTCCACTCCGTTTGCCGTCCGTTTCGGAGACGGATAAACGGTAGGCGTCACCAGCGCCTGTATTTCCGTCACAATAGGTCTGCTTCCTTCCATTACACAGACGGCACAGCTTCCCGGAACGTTTTCCGGCCTTTCCTTCATCAGGGCTTCCGACGGATTCAGAACCTGTACCAGTCCTTTTTCCGTCATTTCAAAAACGCCTATTTCGTTTGTCGAACCGTATCTGTTCTTTACTGCACGGATTATGCGGTAGGCGTGCTGCTTCTCACCTTCAAAGTACAAAACGGCATCCACCATATGTTCAAGCACTTTGGGTCCCGCAATGCCGCCCTCCTTGTTCACATGTCCGACCAGTATTACCGAAAATCCCTCACTTTTTGCCTTGTTTATAAACAGCATTGCGGATTCCCTTACCTGACTTACGCTGCCCGGAAACGTTGATGTACTCTGTCCTGACCAGATAGTCTGAATTGAGTCGATTATCACGATTTCAGGGTTTGTTTCGTCTATCTCAGCAATAATATTTTCAGCTCCCGTCTCATTCAGCACATAAAGGTTTTCCGCTTCAACCCCCAGTCTGTCAGCTCTCATTTTGAGCTGTCTGCCGGATTCCTCTCCCGAAACGTAAAGCACACGCCTTTCCCTGCCGACAGTGCCGCATATCTGCATAAGCAGAGTAGATTTGCCGATTCCCGGCTCGCCGGAAAGAAGTATGGCGCTTCCGCATACAATTCCGCCGCCGATTACTCTGTCAAATTCTTCCATACCGCTCCCGACACGTATGTAATCGGGCGTTTCAAGTTCTCCGAGTCGCACGCCTTTAACACGAAAAGCCGTTGACGCCGATTGTGATGTTCCCTTTGAAGCGGCTATTACCGTCTCTTCAAAAGTGTTGTATTCTCCGCAAGACGGGCATCTTCCATACCACTTACCGCTCTGATACCCGCATTCGCCGCATCTGTATACAGTTTTATCACTTTTCATATCCTTTTCCTTTCAGTGTCTGTACTGCATGAAACTTGATCTTTATGTAACTGAAAATCAGTGTATCTCGCGGTTTATATTACCCCGAGAATCCCTCCGGCTACCACCAATGCCAGCATTTTCCGGTATTCCTCGGTTTTGAGCCTTGCAAGCTCTTCTTTATTGGATAAAAAGCCGCACTCAACCAGAATTGATGGTATTTTTGCTCTGTTGAGAAGATAGATGGAGGTATCCGCTTTTTTTATCTGCCGGTGATTTGCAGGGTCGATTTTCAGAAAAGACTCCTGCACCGTTTCCGCGACCTTCTCAGCTTCCGTATGCCCCGAATAGTAAACCTGAAGTCCCTTACAGCTTTCAAGCGGAAACTTATTACAGTGAATGCTTACAAGCAAAGCGTCCGGATACTGTGAGGCGATAACAAGTCTTTGTTTAAGATCCCTCAGCTTTGCCGAACCGGTAAGACCTTCACCGTCCAGCATGACATCTTCTGTTCTCGTCATGACTGCTTTTACCCCGCTTACTTCCATTATGCAAGCGAGTATTTCAGATATTTCGAGATTTATTTCTTTTTCGGCGGTTCCGTCAGGAGCTACCGCCCCTCCGTCCATACCGCCATGTCCGGCGTCTATTACCACAACGGGAGCTGCGCTTGCCTGCGTCGGCAACCCTTGTTCTTCTTTTTTTATTCCGAATGAAATTTGCAGCAAAGTAATAGCAACCACAAGCAGTAATACTGTGACAACGAAACCCGCCGCCACCTTTACAGCTTCCTTTTTTCCCATACATAATCCCGCCTTTATCTGTTTGTGGGAATGCTTTTTTAAAAGCATTCCTGAGATAAAGTTATTCGGACGATGACAAAATAATGACCTCAATCAGTATCTTTGACAAAAAACAACGGAAAAATATCAGAAATTAGCTAAGTCGACAGCACCGTCTGAACAAATAAAAACGGTTTTAATAACGCGTCAGCATACAAAAAGCCGCGCCTGCGGCTCATGTATCTGATTTTCGGACAAAGTCCGTGAATCACCTGAATCACGGGGGTGATCCGTCCCTTTGTCGCAAGGACAATTCTCACATTTCCCTCGGAACATTTCAGCCTGACGGCGCTCATAGACGGCACACAGTACTTTTCGGTCACTTATCTTAGGCACAGATCCCTTTTTTTAATCCCTTCTTGTAAAGAATGTCAGATTGCCGTTCGGCTGTGACAATCAACACGTTCCGCACTGTCTCCGACTGAAACATAGGGTCGTATCCGAATACCGTCACCTTTTTCTGGTGTCGCTGAAAAGACCGTATTTATTTTTCGTCCCGAGCCAATATCCGACACCGCAGACAACCATCGTCGGGACTATTATGACGAAAAGATAAAAAGGGTATTGCAGTATACCGAGATAATCACCTATGCCGATATACATGGAATTAAGATACGCCCCGACTATCTGACATATGCCGAACAGATTTACCGCCCATGCCGGAGATGTATACGCCCCTTCGGCACTGAGAACACCTTTGTCTATGCAAAGATAGCCGATAAGCGCAAGCACTGCGAATATCAGGTTCGGCAATGAGGCAGCAAGACACGCCTTAACGCCTTTCAAACTGTCTTTTTTAACTCTCCCTGAATCTATCCGGACCTTGTCCTTTAAACCGTTCTCCCAAGTTAAAACATACAAAAGAACAAGATAAAATACAGCCGAAAAAATTCCGAAACCTATGACAAGCGCACCGTTGCCGGAAACATTGGCTGCGCTGTAAAGAAGATATCCGAAAACAGTGAGACCGAACTGATGTACCAGCATTTTCACTATCAGATCGGAATTCTTACCGCAGAACCCGAGCGCACGCGCAAGGAAATTCTTTCTTTTCAGATTACCATCTGTGGAATTTATATCCATTTGTTTATGCCTTTCTTGAACAATTCTGCTATAACTCCATTTTATTGAATAAAAATTAACAATACAAGCACAAAAATAAAAGTTTACACTTTATTTATTAAAATAAGCATTTGTTTCCGATCATTATAATTTGTATATTTAAACATACAGTTCGGCGGCAATTTTAAATTTTTTGTAAAATCAATATTGTGCCATTGACTTTTCCGGTTGTCAGTGATATAATCAATGAGTCAGAAAGTCCGCGAAAGCGAATTTTTTTCCTTACCACGGGATATTCCCGCGGTCAAAAGTCCATAGGGAGGTGTAAATATGACAAAAGTAAATGCGTACGAAGCTCTTTTCATCGTCGATATGAGCGAAGGCGAAGCAGGCGTCAAGCCGCTTGTTGAGAAGTTCAGAAACCTCATTTCCGAAAATGCCGAGATAACCGGCATAAACGAATGGGGTAAACGTATTCTCGCCTATCCCATTAACGATAAAAAGGAAGGCTACTATGTTCTCGTGAATTTCAGTTCAAAACCTGATTTTCCCGCAGAACTCGAGCGTATCTTCGGAATAACCGAAGGCATAATGCGTTATATGGTCATAAGAGTCGATGCTTGATTTAAGGAGGAGACAGTAATGGCATCTTTGAATCTGAACAAAGTGGTGCTTGCCGGTCATCTTACCGCAACACCGGAACTGCGACAGACTCCTAACGGCGTCAGCGTTACATCGTTTTCAATCGCTGTGAACAGACGCTTTTCCAAAAATTCGGACGGAAATTCGGCACAGAATGCAAACGTTGATTTCATCAACTGCGTTGCATGGAGAAATACCGCCGATTTCATCACCCGTTATTTCAAAAAAGGCAGTGCCATTTGTATAACGGGCAGCATTCAGACCAGAACCTGGACAGACCAGCAGAACGTGAAGAGATACGCGACAGAGGTTCTTGCGGACGAAGCTTACTTCGTCGATTCAACCGGCGCTCAGGGCGGCTCCGGTTTCCAGGGTCAGGATAATTTTGAACAACCGGCTCCTCAGTTTTCCACCGAGCCTTCTGCCGGTGCGCAATTTGAGGATATGTCCAGCGACGACGATCTGCCCTTCTGAAATTCTGACGTCATCGCATTTTATGAAAGGAGAACATTAAGCAATGGATAACGAAACACTTAACAACAATGTTGATGAAACAGTTGCCGAAGCGGCTGAAACCGCAGCTCCCGCTGCCGAAGCCGCTGCCGAAGCCGCTGCCGAAAACGCAGCCGAAAACGTAGCGCCAGCGAGAAATGTACAGCGTCCCGCTCCCATGAACCGCGGAAAACGCAAGAAGGTCTGCATGTTCTGCGCCGATAAGATCGATCATATCGACTATAAGGACATAGCCAGACTGAGAAAATGTATAAGCGTGGAAAGTTCAAAAATTCTTCCCCGCAGAGTTATCGGTACTTGTGCAAAGCATCAGCGTCAGGTAACCGTTGCCGTAAAGCGCGCAAGAACAGTTGCTCTTCTCGCTTACGTCAGCGACTGACCGTTTATAACTTAAAGCTAAAACTTCCCGTGACCGGATTTCGGTTGCGGGTCGTTTTTATTTTACTTGCAGGGTAGTGCGAAACCGGAAAAACAATTGTCAACAGTTTTTCAATAAACAGAGCAGATTCAAAAAAACTACCGTCGAATGCATCAAATAATTTTCTTTTAATACTTACCGAAAACTACTCTGAAACAAAGATATTTTCACCGGCGCACATAGCAGACAACGATTCACATTGCCGGCATCATCCGCATATAATGTGATGATAACATCTCATACGCAGAGTAACTGATTATGAAAAAAGATAAACAATCTCCAGAAACGACCGGCTGTTGTGATCTTAATAACAAACGCTGTTTTTGCCGTTGTTGCCGTCCCGGACCACCGGGTCCGCAGGGTCCCCAAGGTGAAGTCGGTCCACAGGGTCCGCAAGGTGAAGTTGGTCCGCAGGGTCCGCAAGGTGAAGTCGGTCCGCAAGGTCCGCAAGGTGAAGTCGGTCCGCAGGGTCCGCAAGGCGAAATCGGTCCGCAGGGTCCGCAAGGTGAAATCGGTCCGCAGGGTCCGCAAGGCGAAATCGGTCCGCAGGGTCCGCAAGGTGAAGTCGGTCCGCAGGGTCCGCAAGGTGAAGTTGGTCCACAGGGT